>NZ_KE386804.1:0-9065 GCF_000428825.1 Desulfomicrobium escambiense DSM 10707
AGCCAGGGAGTGTGCGCTGCGTACGCGTGCTCGCCGCCGTCCAGGGTGTCGGCGCCAGAACCGCCGCGCATGGTGTCGTTGCCGTCCAGACCGTGAACTTTGAACGTCACGCCCTCGCGGCTAAAATTCGCCACGCCCGTCAGGTCGTCGGCTTCGTTCGTGCCCCAGACCTGCACCGTGCCGTTCAGGATATGAAAGGTCGCCTCGCCGGTGCGCAGACTGCCGTCATCAACGGTGAAGACAAAGGAATCTTCCTCGATGACCCGGATCTCGTCGCCGATTTGCGGAGTGTTGAAGCGGAAGGAGACGCGGTCGGCGTCGAGGTCGGCCTGGGTGAAGACCGGCTGCGAGAAATCGGTGATTTCCACACCGTCCAGCAGCAGCACGCCGTTGGCCGGGCCCTGGATGATAGTGTACCCGAGATCAGAGGCGTCGTTGTCCACATCCGTGGCCGAGAGCGAACCCGCCAGGGATCGCGCGGCCAGTTCGTCCACATGTAGCGCATCGTTGACGGCGACCACCGGCGCATCGTTGACCGGGTCGACGGTCAGGCTCGCCCTGGCCTGGGCCGTGCCGCCGTGGCCGTCGCTCCCCGTGTAGTCGAAGGACGCGGAGCCGTTCCAGTCGGCCGTGGGCGTGAAGGTCCACGTGCCGTCACCGTTGTCAGTCAGGTCGCCGTTGCCCGTGGCCAAAGTCAGACCCGTCACGGACAGCGTGTCGCCGTCGAGGTCGGAGGCCCGCGCCAGCAGTTCCGCAGCGGTGATGACCAGACTGCCGTCCTCGCTCATGGAACCCAGGTCAACGGGGCCATCGACTACTGGCGAGACATTGCCTGCCGCCCCTCCGTCATCGTCGTTCATGACCGGAGCCGGCGCTTCCCATTCCTTAAAGTCGGGACTTTTGCCGGCTGACAGGCCTTCCCCGGACTCGGCACTGAAGGAGGCCATTTCAAGGAGCTGATCCAGACCGAAATCTCCGCCGACATCGCGATGCAGAAAGCCCGTATCGGCCACGCTGGCCTGGTGAATGGAGAGCGGTTCGCCGACAAGCGCGTCCCCATCTTCGACGGCTGCCTGGGGCGCGAAAACAATCAAGGGCCCTTTCGTTTCGGAACCCGGCATGGCCAGTTCCGACAAGGAATCCGCCGCGGCCACGACAATTTCCTCCCCTCCCTTCAGACGCACCGTGTACTCCCCATGCGCCCCGCGCGTTACCTCGACATGTTCGGGTGTCTCGAAGAGTACCAGCCTTTCACCCTGAGCGAGCTCCACCTTGCCGCCGTTGGACACATGTCTTTCCAGCAAACCGCCTCTACCCTGCCGAACGCCCACCTTGATTGCGAACATGGAATTACTCCTCAAACTTGTTATGGTACTTGAGTTCGAGCCCAAGCTATCGAGATTCCATGTACCTAGTAATACGCACGGCTGAATAATTTACGTATTCAATACCTACTCAATATAGGGGGTAACCCGGGAAGGAATGACCAAAAAATTCGTACATCGCGCACGCCAAACGCCTCATTCATGCCAAGATTCATGGGTTTCCGAAATCGAGCGTGGCTGATCGCCGATAGCCTGAGACTGCACCGGGCCCTTTTCATGGCTGGTGAGATCATGCGGGCAGGAGGAATCGAAGTGACGCCGTCACATGCCCGAATAGGCCATGAGATCGACCGTCAAAGCCATAAGAACGTGACCGAAGCGGCCGGTCACGAGGAAACGCGGCGCGCGTTCAGCTTCTCCTGAACGCGCGCCGCGTGAGATCGGTGTATTCTCGGGAGACGGACCGATCAGCTACTTCCCGAATCGGGCACGTCCGACCCGAACGACGTCATGGATCATGGCGTGCGCTTGCGAACCCGTGCGATATTGTGCGGGGATCGATACGCATCCGAGCGTCGCGCACGGTCATGAATTCGCCTTTCCCTGACGCCGCCTTCTGACGGCCTCCCCCAGCAAGGCGAGCCTGCGAGGCAGGAGTTTTTGCAGATCGTAATTATTGATGATGGTCTGCCTGGCCCGCTCGCGCACGACCTGCAAACGGTCGCGATTCTCCAGCGCCTCGATGGTGCGCTCGGCGATGGCCTTGGGGGAATGGAAATCCGTGAGGAGGGCGTTATGGCCGTCGCTGGCCACCTCGCGCACCGGTTCCGTGTCCGAGGCCACCAGCAGGCAGCCGCAGGACATGGCTTCGAGAAAGGACCAGGACAGCACGAAGGGCCGCGTCAGGTAGACATGCACCGACGAGGCGCGCAGCAGCGTCCGGTACTGGCCGTACGGCAGGGTTCCGACGAAATGGATGCGCTCGGGGTCCGGTTGCAGGCGTTCCATCAGGACCTGCTTCCAGGTCTTGCCCGGTTCCGGGGGTGCGCCGTAACATGTCCGATCCTCGCCGCCGATGACAACATGGCACTGGGGCCGGCGCCTGACCACCTCGACAGCGGCCTCCAAAAACTGTGGGAAACCCCTGTACGGCTCCATGCCGCGCGTGGCGTAGGTCACAATTTCCGTGGCGTCCGGCAAATCCAGGCCGGGCAGGGTCATGCGGGCGGCGGGGTCGGGGGAAAAATACTCCGTGTCCACGCCGTCATGGACCACGGAAATCTTGGAGCGCAATTCCACGGGAAACTGTTCGAGCTGCCAGCGGGTCGGGCAGATGCCCAGATCGCAGCTCAGAAGATCGTTGATGATGGGGAGATTGTTGACGCGGACCGAAGTTCTCGATTTGAGGGTTGGCTTCTGTCCGGAAAAACGCATGTCCGCGCTGTCGGAGCCGTAAAACCATTCAAAATACCCGACAAAGGCCGCCTCGGGGAAGACGTCGTGCAGCAGCATGGTCGGCCCCCACCCGGAATGGCCGCAGATGACGTCCGGCACGAACCCTTCGGAACGCAGCCGCACGGCCGCACGCATGGCCGCCCCGGCATGCCGGGCGGCGTTTCCCGAGTTCCCCATCAGACTGCCCATGGGATCGGCCGTATTCATGTCCGGGGCGTAAACCGCTTTGCGGACACCGGGTATCTCCCAATCAGGCCGGTATTCCTGAGTGAGGAAGACCACCTCGTTGCCGGGGTTGCTCCCGAGAGACGCGGCCAGATGGCGGAACTGCGCCGGAAAATTCACGTGTACGAAAAGAATGCGCATGCTGCCTCCGTGTCTGCATCATCGTCGAGCCTTTCACCGGCGTCATCCCGTCAAGCCGTGGTCGCGTCCGGAATCCGGGGTTGGAAGCGGAAACGGCTCACCTTCCTGTTCCAGATATCGCCTGCACCAGCCGGAACGCATCGCTTTCATGGTGCGTCAAACCCATCTTCGCGTCATTCCCGGTCCGATCCGTCCGATCCTCCCGCCGTCCCGGCTTGGGAGGATCGGACGGATCGGACCCCCGAGCAGCCGGCCCTCAATCCGCAATCTCCTCTACCCTGAGATCAACACCGAGGATTTCCATGAGCCGGGAAGCGGGCGCGCACAGCCGGTAGTGAGAGAAGGTGTGTGCCGCCATGCCGTTCAGGTAGACCTGCTGCGAACTGAACAAGCTCTTCTGCGCCGAAACCAGATCCACCAGGGAGCGCTGCCCCATGCGGAACTGGTCCGTGTAGCTCGTCACCACCTGCGCATTCTCGTCGGTGAGGCTGCGCAGCACGGACAGCAGCCTGCCCGTCGCGCGGTAGAAACTCCAGGCCGTGCGCATGTCTTCCTCCACCTCGCGCTGCACGCCCAAGGCATCCTGCTCCGCCTTGAGCCTGTCGGCCTTGGCCTTGCGGATGGCCGCCGCGTCGGAGCCGCCGCTGAAGAGGTTGAAGCTGAGTTCGAGCATGGCCGAGGCGTCGTAGTAATCCGCGGTGTAACCGCCCGTGTTGTCCGCGCGGCCGGCGGCGAGCTTGACCTGCACCTTGGGCATCATCCGCCCCTTGGCCGAATCAACCTCGCGCTCCTTCTGCTGCTCGGCCAGGCGCGCCGCCTTCAGGGCGCGATTGCCGGCAGCGGCCTGGCTCACCGCGGCGTCCTCGCCCTGCGGGACGACATGGGCGGGGCGGTCGGGCATGGCCAGCGCGCCGGGCTTGGCACCGAAGAAGCGGATATATCCGGCCTCGGCATCCTCCGCGGCCTGACCGGCCTGCACGAGGCGGGACCGCGCCTCTTCCAGGGCCGCCTGGGCCTGCGTCACGTCGGCCTGGGTGCCGCCGCCGCCTTCCAGCCGGATGCGCGTCAACTCCGCCAGCTTCTCGTGCTCGGCGATGTTGCGCTGGCAAAGTTCGACCACAGCCCGGGTGCGGATCACTTCCATGAAGTACTGCGTCGCGCTCAGCCCCACGTCCTCGGCCGTGTTGAACAGTTCCTCGCGCCTGGACTCGGAGTGCAGCTTGTCCGCCGCCACCTTGGAATAAGTCAGGCCGCCGTCGAAAAGCAACTGGGACAGCACCACGCGCTCCTCGTTGGTCCACGCGTCTCCGTCGCCGCCGGAATACATGGCCTCCGTCGTGTCGTTGTGCCGCAACGCATACCCGCCGCGGGCGACAAAATCCAACTGCGGCAGCAGCGCCCCGTAGGACTGCAGATAGGCCTCGTGCGACACTGCGGCGGCATGCTTGCCGCTCAGAAATTCGGGATTGTCGTCCATGGCCGACTGGATCGCGGCCTTCAGCGACACCTCGCCTCCAGACACATCATCCAGCAGGGCCTCCACGCCCGACGCCCCGATCGGACTCATCCCCGCCTTGCCTGTTTCGAACTCCTGCGCCAGTCCGACCTTCGGCACCAGCAACAACGCGAACACAACCCACAACACGCCACGGTATGCGATTCCCAGTCCGTTCATCTCGCTTCCCCCTTCTTTATCGGGCCCCCGGAAAATCCGGCTCCGCCCGGTTCCGCACGGCAACCTCGATTGAGCAACCTCGGTTGAGTCCTGTTTAGTGGAGGAGACGCTGTTCTTTGAATCCATACCCCCATGTATATTACGTACTTATACTTACTTAATCCGGCACCAACTGGCTCCCTTCGAGTACTCCATGGTGCGTACTCTCCTCCCCGAGCCCCCCCCAATACGTACCGGACTCATCAGACGCCGAGGGCCGGCCCATCAAGATGGCGGCCCTGCGCACCGCCGACCCACTTTTCCAGGACGCCGAACAGTTCCCGGGTATCGATGGGCTTGGCCAGATGGTCGTTCATGCCGGCAGCGATGCACGCTTCCCGGTCGCCCTTCATGGCGTTGGCAGTCATGGCGATGATGGGCAACTGCCTGTACCTGTCCATGGCCCGGATACGGCGACTGGCTTCGAGCCCGTCCATGACCGGCATGGTCATGTCCATGAGCACGACGTCGTACGCCTCTTCGGTCTCTTCCAGCCTCTGCAACGCCTCCAACCCATTGCAGGCCACCTGGGTGTCCGCCTCGACTTCGTCGAGGATGGCCCGCGCCACCTCTTGGTTGAACTGGTTGTCGTCGACCAACAGCACGCGCAGGCCCCTCATGGCGCTGCCAGGCAACGCATCCCGTTCCTCCGGAGCCTCCCTGTCGCCCCTGTCCCTGCAGCAGCCCATGGCCGCCATTACCGCATCGAGGACTCCGTCCGCCGTGACCGGCTTGACCACGAAGCCGGTCACGCCGATATCCGCCGGGTCCCGTCCCTGTGGATCTTCGTGCGACGGAAGCGCCGCCAGCAGGGCCGGCACGTCTTTCGGCAGCCCCGCGACCCGTAGCCGCTCCAGGGTCTGGGGCCCGTCAAGGTCGGGCATGTCCCAGTCCAGGATGACCAGAGAAAAACGATCGGGATTGCGTTGTACGGCCGCCACCGCTTGCAGGCCCGTTTCCACGGCCTCGCAGGCGAAGCCCAGGCCGGCCAGGGCAAGAGCGAGCTTGCCCCGCGCCGCCGGGTTGTCGTCGGCCACGAGAACGGCCAGGCCTTGCAGTTCCTTCGGGAGTTCCGGCCTTGCCGAAACCGGTTCCCCGTCCAGGCCCAGATCCAATTCAACTCTAAACGTCGAGCCCAGGCCTTCCTCGCTTGACACCCCGATCACTCCGCCCAAGAGGCTGACAAGCCTGTAACTGATGTTCAATCCCAACCCGGTCCCTCCGAATCGGCTGGACGTATCCCCGCCGCCCTGCTCGAACGGCTCGAACAACCGGGGTCTGAGGGCGGCCGGAATCCCCGGCCCCGTATCCGCGACCTCGAAGCGGAACCTCCGACAGCCGGACGCATCCCCCTGTATCCTGGGAACAAGGCCCGCCCTGATCCAGACTTCGCCGTTCACGGTGAATTTCACGGCGTTTCCAGCGAGGTTCACCAGAATCTGCCTCAAGCGCATGGGATCACCCAGAACCTGGACGGGCATGTTCTCGTCCAGATCGAGCAGCAGTTCGTTGCCGTTCTTCCGAGCCGTCGATGCAACGATCTCGCACACTTCCCGCATCAGGCAGGGCAGATCGAAGGGCTTGCGCTCCACGTCGAGCTTGCCGGCCTCGATCTTGGCCAGGTCCAGAATCTCGTTGATCAGCCCCAGCAGATGGCCGGCCGCGACCTTCACCTTGAGCAGGCACTGCCGGGCCTGGCCGACGGGCTGCATGCGCAGGGCGATGTCCGTGAACCCCATGATGGCCGTCATGGGGGTGCGGATTTCATGGCTCATGCGGGCCAGGAACAGGCTCTTGGCCCTGGCGGCCAGGGCCGATGTCTCCCGCTCCACTCGCAACTGCCGGATGCGGTAGGCCAGGGGCAGGGACATGAAGACAGCCTCGCCGGCCAGAGCCAGATTGAACCCCATGGTATAGCCGAGATTGGACCAGCCGATGACCGTGGCCGCAAAAATGAAGAAAAGCACCGCGACCAAGCACCAGGCCATGAACAGGATGCACCCCGGCCAATGGTTCCTGCAGCAGCTCGACAGGCAGACCCCGAACCCCAGGAGAAACACGGCGAGATTGAACACGAGGCTGAACATGGTATGCGTATGGGAGGACGGCATCAGGGGCCCGAGAAAGATCAGCGCCACCGTGGGGGGGAGACAGGCCAGGAGCAGTCTGTCCCAGCGGGGATGAAACCGCGACGTTTCCAGGAAGTCGCGCAGGAAAAGGCACATGCTGACTGCGCAGATGTTGATGGATGTGGACGCGACCAGGGGCTGCAGCTCGTAGCTGAAGAACGGCGTCCACATTTTATTGGTGAAATATCCCAACAGAGAGGCGTGAAAGGTGACGAACCACAGGTAGGAACGGTCGCGCAGATAGATGAAAATGACGAAATTATAGACGACCATGGCCAGCAGCACGGCCACGAAGGCGCCGAAGGCCAGGCTGCGCAGGTTGTTCTCGGACAGGCAGCGGTTGCGCTCGCACGCCGACGGCCTGACGAAGGTCACGCGTTCGCTAAACACCCTGAAATAATAGGTATGGCTTTGCCCGTCGGCGATGAGAGGGATGAGGCGGCCGTCATTGGTTGCGCCGAAGCGGTGGGAGGTGCGTTGCCAGGGACTTCCATCCGGGCCGGGCCGTGGCAGCGGGGAGAAGAAATCAAGGGTCCTGACGTAGGCCCAGTCAGGGTCGAAATACCAGTCCGTGCCGGGATCGAGCCGCAGGGTGAAGCGGAACCACCATACGGAGTCCGCCATGCCGAGATTGAAGGACGTGTCCAGCACGGGCCGGAAGGCAGACGAACCGGCCACCTGCCCGATTTCCTTCAGGGTGTGGGTTCCGTCCTCCAGCACCTCCAGATAGGGCCCCAGAGCCAGAAGCGACTGACCGGGCGGCGGGGATGCCTCCAGCACCCGCAACTCCCCGGACACGGGGGGTTTGGGGTCCGGTTCGGACTCCGCAATCCACGCTACGCGGGAGGCTGCCCTGGTCATGGACGGACAGGCCAGAACCGCGAGGGTGGCGCAGAGCGCCATGACCGTCCAGGAGCCAACCTTCCGAACGGTCGCGCTCAACCCATGACAGGGCCGACGGGGGGAGCCCCCCGTCGGCCCTGAGTTTTTCTTCTGCGTCTCCCAATTTCTCGGAGAATCCAGGCCTGGATCTCCGCAAGGGGTCCGCAGACCCTTCGAATTCCCGTTCCCTTCGTCGCTGCGCGACCCGAACTCCACGATTCGCCTGTTTCCCCCGCGCTCCATCCACGCCCCCTTTCCCGGTGGAAACCGGGACCGCGATCAGGCGTGCACGACGTTCTGGTTGGCGATGTCCGTGTCGATCATCAGGTTGACCAGGATCGAACCCGCGTACCCAGAGTAGTGGTCGTACTGCTGCCCGTCGGCCCCGGTCGCCACACCTACATGCGTCCAGCCCGTATCCGTGGTCGTCACGGTGTCGTTCCCGTCACCGTGCACCCACAGGGTGTCGGTGCCGCCCGTGGTGTCCAGCACGTCCGAGGCCTTGAGGGTCAGGGTGTTGGCGTCGTCGGCATCGCCGGCGATGTCGATGCGTTCGATGCCGGTGATCCGGCCCGCGTCGTTCATGGCCGTCAGGTCAAAGCCGCTGCCGGTGCCGGCGTGACTTTCCAGGCGGAAGGTGTCGAACCCGTTTCCACCGTCAATGGAATCCATGAAGCCGCCGACCAGGCTGTCGTCCCCGGCTAGGCCGGAGATCACGTTGTTCTCGTCGTTGCCGATGAGCGTGTCATTATAGGTCGAGCCCGTGAGATTCTCGATGGAGATGAGCACGTCGCCATAGGCATGGTTGCCGCCGTAGAGGACCCCCTGGTTCGTCCCGTCGTCGATGGTGGACAGCATGACCGTGACCGCGCCACCGCCGGTCTGGGCCGTATGGCTGTCCTGCAGGTTCAGATCCACATAGACCGCGGCCTCGCTCAGGCTGTAATCCGCTGTGTCCTTGCCCTCGCCGCCGTCCAGGGTGTCCGGAGCGCCGAGGCCCATGAGCAGGTCGTCGCCCGCGCCGCCTTCCAGCCGGTTGGACGCCGCGAGGTAAGCCCACGAGTCCAGCGGGGCGAACGCCTCGTCGCCCACGGAACTGCCGATGAGCGTGTCGTCGTGAGCCGAACCGATGACGCCGTCGATGTACCAGAGCTGATCCCCGACCTCCTCGCCGCCGGGTACGCCGGACTGGAC
>NZ_KE386804.1:9545-83732 GCF_000428825.1 Desulfomicrobium escambiense DSM 10707
ATGCTGTCGCCGCCGTAGATCGTGTCGTTGCCGCTGTCGCCGAACAGTTCGTCCGCGTGGCCGCCTCCGTCGATGAAGTCGTCGCCATCGCCGCCATGGACGGTGTCATTGCCGCTTCCGGCGAATATGGTGTCGTTGCCGCCGTAGCCGTACAGGACGTTGATGGCGGTGTTGCCGAGGATGGAGTCGGCGTACGCCGAACCGTTGACGTCCTCGATGCCCGTCAGGATGTCGCCCTCGGCGTGGTTGCCCGCGCCGCCGCCGATCTGGGCCGCGGTCCCGTCCTGCCTGGTCAGGTCCACGTTGACCCAGGCGGTGCTGGCGCTGTAGTCCGCCAGATCGCGGGTGCCCGTGCCGCCGTTCAGTCTGTCGGCCCCGGCCCCGCCCACCAGGGTGTCGTTGCCCGCACCGCCGACGAGGGTGTCGTCGCCATCCAGGCCGATGAGATGGTTGCCCGCGGCGTTGCCCGTGAGCACGTCGCCGTAGGAAGCGTCGTTGCTGCCGATGAGGTTCTCGATGCCGATCAGCGTATCGCCCAGGGCGTCGTTGTCCGTCCCGCCGCCCGACTGGGCCGTTGTCCCGTCCTGGATGTTCAAGTTCACGGCCACCCAGCTCGCGCTGTCGCGGTAATCGGCGAAATCCAGGCCAAGGCCGCCGTCGATCAGGTCGGCCCCGGCCCCGCCACGCAGGGTGTCGTTGCCGTCCCCGCCGAGCAGCGTGTCGTCACCGGCCAGGCCGGCAAGAAGGTTGGCCGCCGCGTCGCCGGTAATGCTGTCGCCGTAACCCGAGCCGATGACGTTCTCGACGCCGATGAGCACGTCGCCCTCGGCGTGGCCGCCGGACTGGGTGGCGCGGGTGAGGTCGATGTCCACGGCCGCGGTGCTGGCGCCGTAATCCACGGTGTCGCCACCTTCCTGGGTGTACAGCCAGGGCGTGAGCGCTGCGTACGCGTGCCCGCCGCCGTCCAGGGTGTCGGCGTCAGAGCCGCCGCGCATGGTGTCGTTGCCGTCCAGGCCGTAGACTTGAAACGTGTAACGGGGATCGTTGAAATCCCAGGCCGTGGTCAGATCGTCCGCCCCTTCCGTGCCCCAGATCTGGATCGCGCCGCCCGCGACCTCGGCCTCGTTCAGGCCGGTCTGCACGTAAAGCCGCACCGTCTGGCCGTCCTTCGCGGCTTCGTACAGGACATAGGTCTGTCCATCGATGGTCACTTCCGGGGCGGCCTGGGTCCAGGTCCAGCCGTCGTCGGCCAGCCTGGCCACGGAGTCCCCAGCGTCCCCGGTCACCACCAGGGCCATGAGGCCGCTGCCCGCCGGGTCGGCCACGCCGTTCGACAGGATGGCGGCGCCGCTCACGGTCAGCCCCTTGCACGCGCCCGTCAGGTCGATGCGCTCGATGCCGGTGATGGTCGTGGAAGAGCTCACGTCGAGGTACTCGTCTTCCGAAATCAGCACGTCATGCCCCGCGCCGCCGTCCACCACGTCGCCCGCGCCGGCCCGGATCAGGTCGGCGCCGTCGCCGCCCTGGAGCGTGTCATTGCCCGCTCCGCCAATGAGGGTGTCATCCCCCCCGCCGCCGATCAGGCTGTCGTCCCCGGCCAGGCCGGAGAGCACGTTGTCCTCGTTGTTGCCGATGAGCGTGTCACCATAGGCCGAACCCGTGAGATTCTCGATGGAGATGAGCACGTCGCCATAGGCATGGTTGCCGCCGTAGAGGACTCCCGGGTTGGTCCCGTCGTCGATGGTGGACAGCGTGGACGTGACCGTGCCGCCGCCGGTCTGGGCCGTTTGGCTGTCCTGCAGGTTCAGGTCCACATACACCTCGGACTCGCTCAGGCTGTAGTCCGCGGTGTCGATGCCCTCGCCGCCGTCCAGGGTGTCCGCGCCGCCGAGGCCCATGAGCAGGTCGTCGCCCGCACCGCCTTCCAGCCGGTTGGCCGCCGCGCGCCAAGCCCACTTGTCCGGCGGGGCGAGCGCCTCGTCGCCCACGGAACTGCCGATGAGCGTGTCATCGTGGGCCGAGCCGATGACGCCGTCGATGTACCAGAGCTGATCCCCGACCTCCTCGCCGCCGGGAACGCCGGACTGGAAGCCTTTGGACTGGTTGCGCAGGTCGATGCTGACCCCCTGGGACGCGTTCCGGTAGCTGACCATGTCGTAGTGCATGCCGCCCCACAGCACGTCTCCCCCGGCGCCGCCCTCCAGGGTGTCGTTGTGGTCGTTGCCCCACAGGATGTCGTTGCCGCCGCCCCCGATGATCAGGTCATGGCCGTCCAGACCATAGAACTCGTTGGCCTCGTCGTTGCCGATGAGCGTGTCGCCCGTCATGCCGTACGTGCCCCTAATGTGCCGGATGCCCGTCAGGACGTCGCCGATGGCGTCGTTGCCCTCCTCGCCCCCGCTTTGGGCCGTGACACCGTCCTGGATGCGCAGGTCGACGTACACGGACTGGCCGTAGTTGGCCGTGATGTCGTCGCCGGTGATCTCGTAGCTGACATAGTCGATGCCGCTGCCCATGATGCGGTCCGCGCCCTGGCTGCCGACAAGTATGCTGCGGTAGGTGGAGAGGCTGACCAGCGTGTCATTGCCCGTGCCGCCGAGGAGGAGGTCCTGGTTGCCGTCGCTGCCGCCGTCGGACCTGTGGCCGTAGAGCTCGTCGTCGCCCGCGCCGCCAAAGAGCGTGTCGATGCTGTCGCCGCCGTAGATCGTGTCGTTGCCGCTGTCGCCGTACAGTAGGTCCCTGTGGCCGCCTCCGTCGATGAAGTCGTCGCCATCGCCGCCATGAACGGTGTCGTTGCTGTTTCCGGCTACTATGGTGTCGTTGCCGCCGTAGCCGTTCAGGACGTTGGTGGCGGCGTCGCCGAGGATGGAATCAGCGTACGCCGAGCCGTTGACGTCCTCGGTGCCGGTCAGGATGTCGCCCTCGGCGTGGTTGCCCGCGCCGCCGCCGGACTGGGCAGTGGTCCCGTCCTGAAGGTTCAGGTCCACGTTGACCCAGGCGGTGCTGGCGCTGTAGTCCGCCAGGTCGCGGAAGCCCGCGCCGCCGGAAAGCACATCGGCCCCGGCCCCGCCCACCAGGGTGTCGTTGCCCGCGCCGCCGATGAGCGTGTCGTCGCCGTCCAGGCCGATGAGATGGTTGCCCGCGGAGTTGCCCGTGAGCACGTCGCCGTGGGAAGCGTCGTTGCTGCCGATGAGGTTCTCGATGCCGATCAGCGTATCGCCCAGGGCGTCGTTGTCCGCCCCGCCGTCCGACTGGGCAGTTGTCCCATCCTGCTTTGTCAGATCCACGGCCACCCAGCTCGCGCTGTCGCGGTAATCGGCGAAATCCTGGCCAAAGCTGCCGTCGATCAGGTCGGCCCCGGCCCCGCCGCGCAGGGTGTCGTAGCCATCCCCGCCGAGCAGCGTGTCGTCGCCGCCAAGGCCGACAAGAAGGTTGGCCGCCGCGTCGCCTGTGATGCTGTCAGCGTGGGCCGAACCGATGACGTTCTCAACGCCGATGAGCACGTCGCCCTCGGCGTGGCCGCCGGACTGGGTGGCGCGGGTCAGGTCGATGTTCACGGCCGCGGTGCTCGCGCCGTAATCCACGGTGTCGCCGCCTTCCTGGGTGTACATCCAGGGAGTGTGCGCTGCGTACGCATGCCCGCCCCCGTCCAGGGTGTCGGCGCCAGAGCCGCCGCGCAGGATGTCGTTGCCGTCGAAGCCGTAAACGTGGAACTTCACGCCGTCGCGGTCGAAATGGGCCGCGCCGGTCAGGTCGTCGGACTCGTCCGTGCCCCAGACCTGGACCGTGGAATTGTGGATGTGGAAGGTGGCCGGACCGGTGGTATCCGTGCCGTCCGTGACCGTGAAGACGAAGGTGTCGGCCTCCAGCACCAGAACCCCGTCCTGGGCGTGGGGGTCGAAGCTGAAGGTGACCCGGCCGGAGTCGATGTCGGCCTGGGTGAAGGTGACCTTGGTCGCATCCACTTCCTTGCCGTCGATGTACAGCGTGCCGTAGGCCGGACCCTGGCTGATCCTGAACAGCAGGTCCCCGGGGCCGCTCTCGCGGTCCGTGGCCCGCAGGTGGCCCGTCAGGGGCTCCATTGCGTCGTCATCAACCAGGAGAATATTGTTGATGTCGATGACCGGGGGGAGGTTCAGGTTGCCAGGAGCGGAATCCCCGGACAGTGCGTCGGCCAGCAGGCCGTCCTCGTCCTTCCCAGCTAAGACCTTGCCCTTCGCCAACCCGCCTCCGGCCTCGGCACTGAAGGCGGCCATACCGAGCAGTCGGCCCATGCCGAAGTCATCGCCCGTCTGCTGGTCCAGAAACGACGTGTCGGCCACGCTCGCCTCGTGGACCCCCAGGGGCTCATGCGTCACGGCCCCTTCCTCGCCGCCCGTTCCGGCCCGCTCGAACACGATGACGGGCCGCGCCCTGAAGACCGGGGACTCGTCCGGCCCCATGGCCAGGGCTTCGGGCGGCAATCCCTGGGATTCAACCGTGAACTCGCCGATCCCTTCCAGCCGGATCGCGACCTTCCCCTCTCCGCCGGACCGTACTTCGGCCTGCTCCGGCGCAGCCGCGATGAGCAGCTGTTCGTTGCCGCGCAACGACACCGTGCCGCCATCGGAAATCTGCACTTCACGAATCGAACCATCCGCCTGACGAACGAGCACCTTATTTTTCAACATGGCCTGCCCCCATATTCGAGTTGTACCAATTTAAACATTCCGAAACAGATAGATGCTTTCGAAGTAGAGTATAATGCGAATGCTCACCTAATTTTCAATGCAGTTTCTACAGTAACAATCTCATACAAAACAAAAAATCATACGGTTTTACACTAATAAACGACCCCCGTGAGCCATGACGGGCACGTATTCGAAAGGCAGCGCCGGGGATCAAAAAAGGGAGAGAAGAAAACGGCAGAGGGAAAGGGACGACGTCACGGGCGCCGACGGCGGATGGCGAGCCGTAAGGGAGACCGGCAATCAATCACATTTCGAACACGACATGCGAGGAATATATGGATGAGGCAGCGGAAGGCGTGGCGACGTATGCGTCAGGAGGGTCGAACCGCGAGGGCGGCCAGTGTTCTGAAAAGCTCGGCGGCGTCCACGGGCTTGGCCAGGTGCGCGTTCATGCCCGCATCAAGGCAGCGCTCCCTGTCGCCAGGCAGGACGTTGGTGGTCAGGGCGATGACGGGCAGTCGGGCGAACCGCTGGCGGGTCCTGATGGCCCGCGTGGCTTCGTACCCGTCCATCTCGGGCATGTGGATGTCCATGAGCACTGCGTCCAGGGGGGGAAGCGAAACGTCGAGAACGCGGTCCACGGCCTGGGCGCCGTTGCCCGCGACTTCCACCAGCACTCCGGCCTGGGACAGAATCAGGCCGATGAGTTCCTGGTTGGCCGGATTGTCCTCGGCCAGGAGGACGCGCAGACCGCGCGACAGCTCGCGGTTTCGCAGTTCCTCGGCGGACATGCCGTTCATGCCCGGTTCGACAGGTCCGCCAAGACCCCTGGCCCGCCGCAGCATGTCGCCCAGGGACGCCGCGGTGAATGGCTTGGCCAGCACGCCCCGGACACCGTGCTCCTCGGGCCGGAACCGTTCGACCTCGGGCCGGGCCAGGCTGGTCATGAGCACCACCGGCGCCTGGGGCACGGGTTTCGACGCGCGCAGGAGGTCCGCGCCTTCGGGTCCGCTCATGTCCGGAAGGTCCCAGTCCAGAAGGATCAGGCTGAAATCTTCTGCAGACGCCATGCGGGCGGCTTCCTCCGCCGAACCGACGCACACGCTCGAAAGGCCCAGGCGCGCCGCCGCATGTTCCGCGGCCTCCCGGCTTGCGGGCCTGCTCTCCGCCACCAGCACGGGGCCGGTGCTCGGGGCCATGGCGCGCCCCGCGGCCGGGCCTTCCGGGTCAGGGTCGAACACCGCCGTGAACTCGAAGGTCGAGCCCTCGCCCAGCCGGCTGCGCACCGCGATGTCCCCGCCCATGAGGTGCACCAGCCTGCGGCTGATGTTCAGTCCCAGGCCCGTGCCGCCGAAGTTGCGGGCGGTGGACGCGTCGGCCTGCTCGAAGGACCCGAACAGGCGCGGCAGCACGGCCTCGTCGATGCCGATGCCCGTGTCCACGACCTGGAAGCGCAGGGCGATCTTCCCCGCGGACGTCGTCGGGTCTTCGGCGCCCGTGACGGCCAGGCGGACCGTGCCGTCATGGGTGAACTTGATGGCGTTGCCGCCCAAATTGACCAGAATCTGCTTGAGCCGCAACGGGTCGCCGACCAGGCGGGACGGGAGGCCGGGCAGCACGGAGATCGCCAGTTCGTTGCCGTTCGCGAAGGCCTTGGGCGCCAGGATGTCCCCCACCTCGTCCAGCATCGCGTCCAGATCGAAGGGCCTGAGGTCCAGCGCCACCTTGTCGGCCTCGATCTTGGACAGGTCCAGAATGTCGTTGATGATGCCCATGAGATGATCGGCCGAAGCGCGAATCTTGAGCAGATATTGACGCAGCCTCCCTTCGGCCTCCAGTTGGAGGGAAAGGTTCAGAAATCCGAGGATGGCGGTCATGGGCGTGCGGATCTCGTGGCTCATGCTGGCCAGAAACGTGCTCTTGGCCCGGGCCATGGCCTCGGCCGCCTGGCGCTGCACGGCCATGGCCTTGACCGTGTAGGCCAGCAGAAGGGACATGGCGACGCCCTCGCATACGAAGCCGACCCAGGTGATCGACGGGTGCGCGAAGGAAAAGGCCCCGTGGGCGGCCCGATTGTAGTAGGAAATGGTGGTGGCCGCTGCGCCCCATGCGATCAGGAAGATGCTTGGAACCACCCGGTCGCGCTTCAGGCTGATGATGCAGGCCCATGCCCCCATCAGCACCACGGGCACGGCCATGTTCATGGAGAATTTCCCCTGCATTGCCGGTGGCAGGAAAAAGGCGCAGGCGGCCACCGCGAAAACCAACCAGATAAAGAAAAGCATGACCGCATCGGTCCTCCTGTTGTACTTCCGGAGCTCCAAAAACTCCCTGACCACACAGGGCAGAAAAACCTGAGCCGCCAGGCCGACCGTCATGATGGCCGCCGGCATGTCCCTGAAGGTGAGGAGATGCTGATAACTGGTCAGGGCCACGAAACCGACAAGGGACAGGTTGCTCAGGACCAGCCATTTGAACTTGCCGATTCCGGTGTACAGATAGATGGCCAGATGGACGATCGTCATCGTGCAGAATAAGCCCAGCACCAGGCCCGTGCCCGCTACCTTGACGCCGTTGATCCATATGGCCCGGTCGACGGTGGTGATGTGCGGGCTCAGGACCAGCGGCCGGACGCCCGTGACCCGGATGTAGCAGGTGGTCGGGGCCGTCAGCCCCGTGGGCAGGCGGAACTGTCGACGTTCCTGATCGCCGGAGGACGAGAGCAGATAGCCGGAGCCATATGTTCTCCATCCGCCGGGAGCGCTCGCGTCAGGCACGAACAGTTCGAAGGTGCCGTACAGGTTCCAGCCCGGGTCGAAAATCCAGTAGCGGGGCAGCCCGCCCCCGTCCGAAGGCAGTTCCCTGACGGTGAACCGGAACCACAGGGCCGAGTTCCTGAACCCGAAATTGAAGCGCCCATTCGGCGGCGGGCCGAACCGCGAATCGGTCTCGGGCGCGGCCGCCTGATCCACGGTCAACTGCCTGTCCGCATCCTCCAGATATTCCATGTAGGGCCGCAGGTCGTACTCGTCGCTCTCCCCGCCCAGCACGCACACGCCGACGGCAAAAGCCCGGGAACTCCACACGTGCACGAGCAGCAGGGTCGCAAGCAGGACAAAAAGCGCCCGGCGCGGTGCACGGGCCGCGTGCGCAGGGGTCGGACCGCTACGCATGACGCGCCTCCTGCGGGGCCTGGCGCCCCCACTTGACCAGGACGCTGAAAAGCTCCCCGGTGTCCACCGGCTTGGTCAGATGGTCGTTCATGCCAGCCTCCAGGCACCGCGCCCTGTCCTCGGGAGTGATGTCGGCTGTCATGGCGACGACCGGCAGGCCGCCGAAACGCCCGTCGCCCCGAAGGGCCCGCGTGGCCGCGAAACCGTCCATGACCGGCATGTGCACGTCCATGAGCACCACGTCCGGGGCCTCCCCTTCCGTCACCCGGCGCACGGCTTCGGCGCCGTTGTCCGCGACCTCCAGTTCCACCCCGGCCTCTGTGAGGATCACGCCCAAAAGCTCCTGATTGAACAGGTTGTCCTCCACCAGCAGGACACGCAGGCCGTGGGCGCGCTCCATATCGCACGGCGCATCGGCCGGCGCGCATGCATCAAGCGCTGCGGCCGCCCCGTCATCCAGGACCTGCCTGAAGAGCCCCTCCACCGACGAGGACGTAAACGGCTTGGCCAGGATGCCCTGGACACCCAGCTGGCCCAGGCGAAGTTGCTCGACCTCGGGCCGGGCCGGGCTGGTCATGAGCGCCACCGGCGTTCCCTGCGCACCCTCCGAAGAGCGCAACAGGCGCACGGACTCAGGCGCGGCCATGCCCGGCAGATCCCAATCCAGCAGGATCAGGTCGAAACGCTCCGACGCGGCCTGACGAGACGCCTCGGCCGCCGAGCCTGCCGCTGCGTGGGCGTGGCCCATGGCGGACAGGATCGCCTCCATGGACGCCAGGCTTTCCGGGTTGTCCTCGACGACCAGCACTTTCAGCGCCCCGTGCTCCGCGGCCGGAGGACCTTCCGGGAAAACGGCGTCGGGATCGAGACCGAGGGGCACCGTGAACCCGAAGGTCGAGCCCTTCCCGGGCCGGCTTCGCACCGAGATGTCCCCGCCCATGAGCCGCACGAGCCGCCGGCTGATGCTCAGGCCCAGGCCCGTGCCCCCGTAGACCCGGGCCGTGGACGAGTCGGCCTGCTCGAAGGACTGGAACAGGCGCGGCAGGACGTCCGGGTCGATGCCGATGCCGGTGTCGCTGATCTCGAAACGAAGCCGCACAAGGTCCTGCCGCGGCATGGCGTCCCCGGCCCTGGACACCGCCAGCCGGACGGTACCGCCCCGGGTGAACTTGACCGCGTTGCCGCCCAGGTTGATCAGGACCTGCCGCAGGTGCAGGACGTCCCCGGTCACGCGGCGGGGCAGCCCGGGTTCGAGCGAGAGCACCAGTTCGTTGCCGTTCTCGAAGGCGCGGGCGACGAGGATGTCCGCGGCGTCATGCAGCAGGTCCTCCGGGTCCAGGGGCCCGGTCTCCAGTTCCACCTTGCCGGCCTCGATCTTGGCCAGGTCCAGGATGTCGTTGATGATGTCCATCAGATGCTTCGCCGCGGCCTCGATCCGCAGCAGGTACTGCCGCAGTTGCCCGCCGGCCCCCAGCTGCAGGGACAGGGTCAGGAACCCCAGGATGGCGGTCATGGGCGTGCGGATCTCGTGGCTCATGCCGGCCAGGAAGGATGACCGGGCCTTGGCCATGGCCTCGGCGGCCTGGCGCTGCGCCGAGATGGTCTCGATGTTGTAGGCCAGCAGGATGGACATGCAGATTGCCTCTCCCAGGAAGGCGACCCACATGTAGCTGGGATGGAAGAAGGGAAGGCCGCCCTTCAGAGCCCAGTTGAAGGAGAAGGCCAGCAGCGTCGTCAGGCCCCACGCGCACAAAAAAAGAAACGCTGGGACACGGCTGCGTTTCAGACTGTCGAAACAGGCCCAGAAGACAACCAGGGTCAAGGGCATGACCGCGTAGATGGACAGCTTTGGGTGGAGTTCCTCGGGCAGCATGGGCGCGAAGGCGGCAGCCCCCAGGACAGCCCAGACAGCGGCCAGGAGGATCATGTTGAGTCTTCTGTTGTACCGACGAAACTCGAAAAACGTCCTGACCGTCGTGGCGACGATGGACTGGCCCACCAGACCGATCGTCATGATGACGGTCGGAAGGTTTGTGACAGTGACGAGATGCTGATAGCTGCTGGTGGCGACGAAACTGGCGAAGGTCAGGTTGCTGAGCACGAACCACTTGTACTTGCCGTTGCCGGTATAGAGGTAGATGGCCAGGTTGCCGATCACCAGGGTGGCGAAGAAGCCCAGCAGGAGGGATGTCCCCAGGGTCTTGAAGCCGTTGACGCGCAGGGTGCGGTCGAGGGTGGCGACGGTCGGGGCGACCATGAGCGGCCGAATGCCGGCCACGCGGAGGTAGCACGTGACGGGGTCGCTCAAGCCGGGGGGAAGCTGGAAATGCCGTTTCTCCCCTTCGCCCGGGACGGACAGCAGCCGCCCCGCGGCATAGACCTGCCATCCGCCCTCGGCCTCGGGGCGCGGCACGTAGAGGTGGATGGTGTCGTACAGTTGCCAGCCCGGGTCCAGAATCCAGAGCGGCGACTGATTGCCGCCTGCGGGACCCGGTTCCCCGTCGACGATGGTGAAACGGAACCACAGGGCCGAGGAGGTGAAGCCGAAATTGAAGTGGCCCTTGGGAGGCGGCCCGAAACGGCCGGCCAGGTCCGGAGACGCGACGTCGTTGATGGTCAGGTCCCCGCCGGGGTCCTCCAGGAAGAGCATGTACGGCCGCAGGTCGTATTCCTCCACGGCCCCTTCGAGGACGCACATTCCCACGCCCGTGGCCGCGGACGGAAGCGCCCAGCACACCATGAGGGCGACCAGCGCCAGGATGCGAATGGACAGGAATCCGTGCGCTGTCATGCCTTCCCCCGCCCCTTCACGTTTCGGGTCAGCAAGGCCGCTCAAGACTTGCCGATATCGGCGGCCGCGGCTCTCAACTGCGCGAAGAGATCGGTGAATCCCGGCAATTCCGCCCTCACGGCGTCTATGTCGCCCTTGTTGGCGAGATTCTCGAGGACCCCCGACTTGGCGGCGAGCCTCTTAGCGGAGAGGTTGGCCGCGCCGCCCTTGATGGAATGAAAGAAAATCGCGATTTCGTCGCTCTTGCCGCGCCCGACGACATCCTCTGCCCTGCCCGCGACATCGGCGTTGAGTTCGAGAAAACGCAGCAGCAACCGGCTGAAAACCTGCCTGTTTCCGCTGAACCTCTGCAAAGCCTCGTCGACATCAAGGGTCACGAACTGTTCGGCCATGGCATCCTCCAGGAATCTTTCGAAGGGCTGCACGGTTTCGGAAAGGAAGGCTGCAATCGGTCCGCTCCCACTGCAGCCCGAGGAGCGCACGGTCAATGCGCATGAGCATTCACCGCGACCGGCGATAACATACGAGGAAATCCGTATATAGGCCGACAGCCTCAGGAAGAATGCCACCGGTCAGTCTGGAGAAGCACCGCTGACGCCCCGCGGAACAGGAAGCCGTCCCTGCCAGGCTCACAAACGCCATTCGCAAGCGCCCTTTGGGCCTGGCATCCGGGATGAAAGCGTAAGACGTCAAACGGCCACAAAACTGATTGATATCAAGGATCGGACGAAGCGCGAGCAGGATCGCCCGGCAAAAATGTAAGGCGCGAAATACCCCTACACTACCTTGGACCTCTTTTGCAATACATCGGTCCAGACAGAGCAGCGGCAACAGAGAAAATATACAGGGAAATTAGATTCTTCACCGAATGCGGGCAAAGCCGTCGTCCATCTGATAAAACACATCCGTGGACCCGGCGCCCCTCCCGATGGCAGCCTGCGGCCATGTCGGGCTATCTTCGAGTCCAGCGGGCCAGCGACTCGAGCAATGCCTCGAAATCCACGGGCTTTGTCAGAAAGTCGTTCATTCCAGCCTCAAGGCATTTCTCCCGCTCGCCCTCAACGGTGGAGGCCGTCACCGCCAGGACCGGAAGATCGGGCCAGCGACCGTCACTGCGAATTCTTCTGACCGTTTCCCGGCCGTCCATTCGGGGCATCTGCACGTCCAGAAGGACGGCATCGAAGGTCTGGGCGGAGGCCAGGAGATCCAGAGCCTCGAACCCGCTTCCCGCCGTCACCACCTCCACTCCGACTGCGGACAAAACACTTCCTATGACATCGAGATTGAACTCGGAGTCATCGACCAGCAGCACGCGCGATTTTCTTCGCTCTATCACTTCAGCTTTCTCCCGAAACGCCCGTCACACGGCAGAAAACGGAGGCCGACAATCCGGCCCGGTTCCGTGCATTGAACATCCATGCCCATGTTCAGGGCAAGAACTTCGTACGATTATGCCTCACTATATATACAATATTCGGTCGATGTCGAAAAATATTATGTACATAATTAAGTATAATTACCCTGCCAAAATACGTTCCACTATGAATTATTCTCATACCCTCTCTCCGGTAGCAGGTAGCCATGCGCGGAAAACGGCTACCGAGCCCCAAGGCTTTTCGACCGAGCGGGCGCCAAGGCCACGGCATCATCACGAACAAACACAGGGGGGAACTCATGTTTAACTTGACGGAAACAGCCTTGGGTGACGGCACCCACTTCCAGGACGGCGGGAATGACCCGGTTGGGCCGGCCGCCGACGCACTCACGCAGGGCATTCTCTTCGTCGCCCGCCACCACGGACGCAATCTCTCGCCGGCGTCGCTCCTCGCCGGCCTGCCACTCGACGAACAGGGGAGGCTGACCCCGCGTATGACGCAGGCCGCGGCGCGAAACGCCGGCCTCTCGGCCCGGATCGTGAGCAGTCCGCTCAAACAGATCGCGCGCTTCGCCCTGCCGGCGGTGCTCTTCCTCAAGGATGGCCAGACCTGCGTGCTCATCAACATGCATGTGGAGACGGCGACGATCACCCACCCGGCTCTCGACGGAGGGGAGAAGGCCGTACCATGGCATGAGTTGGAAGAGCTCTATGAGGGGCACGTACTGTATCTCATGCCGGCCAGGACCGGAACGGCGCGCGAGGACGCCCCTCTCAGGGAAAAGGGACACTGGCTCCGCGACGCGCTGCTGCGAAACTGGAAGGCGTACGCCCAGGTCGCCGTGGCCGCGACCATACTGAATCTGATCGCCCTGGCCTCGCCGCTCTTCGTCATGAACGTCTACGACCGGGTCGTGCCCAACAGCGCCCTGGAGACCCTCTGGGTGCTCGCCATCGGGGTGGCCATCGTCTTCACCTTCGATTTCGTCATCAAGACCTTGCGCGCACATTTCATCGATAACACCGGGAAGAAGATCGACGTCGAACTGGAAGGCAGGCTCTTCGACCAACTGCTGAACATGCACCTCAAGGACAGGCCGGCATCGGTGGGCTCCTTCGCCAACCTGCTGCGCGAGCTGGAGGTGCTGCGCGACTTCTTCACCTCCGCGACCCTGGTCAGCTTCGTGGACCTGCCCTTCATCGTCATCTTCATCGCCATGTTCTGGTACATCGGGGGACCCATCGCCTTCGTCTTCATGGCCGTGCTGCCCATCACAATCCTCATCGGCCTGGCCATTCACGTACCCATCAGAAACTCCGTCGAAACGGCCATGGCCATGGGCAGCGGAAAACACGCGGTGCTGGTGGAGACCCTCGGCAACATCGAAACCGTCAAGGGGCTGGGCTGCGAGGCGGCCATGCGCAAGCGCTGGATGCGCGACACCGCGGACAGCGCCAAGCACGCCGTACGCTCCCGCTCCCTGTCCCACCTGGCCATGAACCTGACGGGCTTCGTGCAGCAGTCGGCCTACGTAATCATCATCATCGTCGGCGTCCATCTCATCAAGGAAGGCCACCTGACCACCGGCGGACTGGTAGCCTGCTCCATCCTGAGCGGCAGGGTCATGGGCCCCTTCGCCCAGATCGCCCAGCTCATCACGCGCCTGCACCACACCATGAGCGCCTACAAGGAACTGGACCGCGTCATGGCCCTGCCCGTGGAACGCGAGAACACGGGCGCCTTCCTGCACAGGCCGAGACTCGAAGGCAGCCTGGAATTCAGGAACGTGACCTTTTCCTATCCCGGGTCGAAACTGCCCGCCCTCAAGGACGTGAGCATTCGCATCAAGGCGGGGGAACGCATCGGCGTGGTGGGCAGGACCGGGTCCGGCAAGTCCACCCTGGGCAAGCTCGCCCTGAGCCTCTATGCGCCGGACCAGGGCTCCGTGCTCGTGGACGGCGCGGACCTGCGCCAGATCGACCCTGCGGACCTGCGGCGCTGGACGGGCTACATGCCCCAGGACGTGTCCCTCTTCCAGGGCACGGTACGGCAGAACATCGGCATGGCCCACCCCCAGGCCTCGGACCAGGACATCCTGCGCGCGGCGCAACTGTCCGGCACCCATGACTTCATGCGCACCCACCCCATGGGCTACGGGCTGCACGTTGGCGAGCGGGGCGCCACTCTGTCCGGCGGGCAGCGCCAGTCCATCTCCATTGCCCGGGCCCTGGTCCGCGACCCGAACATCCTGATCATGGACGAGCCCACAAGTTCCATGGACTCCCAGTCCGAGGCGCTCCTGGTGCAACGGCTCAAGACCTTCCTGAACGGCCGGACCCTTCTGCTCATCACCCACCGCCCGTCGCTGCTCGACCTGGTGGACCGCATCATCGTCATGGACGACGGACAGGTGGTGGCCGACGGGCCCAAGGACGCGATCCTGCGACAACTCCAGACGGGAGGCATCTCCACCAGCCAGACTCCGCGCGAGAACATGGAGGCCAGACAATGAACACCACCTCCGCTGAAACACGGCCGGAAGCGGCCGGCCGGCCCATGCAGCAGGAACAGACTTCCGGCGGCCAGACCTGCGGAAACGCCAATCCCGGGGTCACCTCCTTCGGCACGTCCTGCGCACGTCCCGAGGCCCCGTACGAGAATTTTTCCACGGAGTTGAACGACATCACCAGCAGCAGCCGCATCTCCGCCAACCTCATGCTCATCGCCATCGCCGTCCTTTTCGCCGTCGTCCTGATCTGGGCGGCCAACGCCCCGTTGGACGAGTCCGTCCGGGGCTCGGGAAAGGTCATTCCGTCCACCGAGATCAAGCGGATCCAAAACTTCGAGGGCGGCATCGTCAAGGAAATCCTGGTGCGCGAAGGCCAGAGCGTGACCAAGGGGCAGGTCCTCGTCCTCCTCGATCAGACGCAGATGGCTTCGCGCTTCAGGGAGCAGCAGTCGACCTACCTCGACCAGGTTCTGTCCATCGCCCGGCTGGAAGCGGAACTCGCCGGCAAGAACGACATCGATTTTCCCGCCGAGGTCAAGAACGAGAAGCCCCATGTGCTGGACAGCCAGCGCCAACTCCTTCGTTCGCGCAACGACAACCGCCGCTCGGCCCTGACGGTGCTGGAAACGACAAAAGAGCAGCGGTCCCAGGAGCTCAAGGAACTCCGCAACAAGCTCGATTTCCAACAACGTCAGTACACGCTGCTGACCAAAGAGGTAGACATGATCCAGACCATGGTCGCCAAGGGGGCAGCCTCGGACATGGAACTGCTGCGCGCCCGCCGGCAACTGACGGAACTTACGGGACAGATTGCCGACTCACGCATCGCCATCCCCAAGGTGGCCGCGGCCCTGGACGGTGCGGCGCACCGCATCGAGGAGGAAAAAAGCAAGCATCGCTCGGAAATCCTCAAGGAAATGAACGTTGTACGCGCCGAAATGGAAGGCCGGAAGGAAAAGCTCCCCGCCCTGGAAGACCAGATGGACCGCACCAGCGTCCGCTCGCCCGTGGACGGGACCGTGAAGCGGGTCTTCGTCACGACCATCGGCGAGGCCGTGGGCGCGGGCAAGGAGATGCTCGAAATCGTACCCCGGGAGGACACCCTGCTGGTCGAGGCCAAGGTTCTGCCCCAGGACATCGCCTTCCTGCACCCTGGGCAGGACGCGCAGGTCAAGATCACGGCCTACGACTTCTCGATCTACGGCAGCATGCCCGGCACGGTCGAGCACATCAGCGCCGACGCCATCACGGAAGAGCAGCAGAAGCTCAGCTACTACCTCATCAAGGTACGCACGAAAACGGCCTCGCTGACGGACAGGAACGGCAAGGAACTACCCATCATTCCGGGCATGGTGGCCGAGGTGGACGTGCTGACGGGCAAGAAGACGGTGCTTGAGTACATCTTGAAACCCATCATCAAAACGACGAGGGGAGCTTTGCACGAAAGATAGGGGCTTGAATTTCCACGCTCTACATGGCAGACGTCCCAAGGGGGGAAGTCTGCCATGAAAAAACGCATCCTTCTGATAGAAGACGACGATCTGCTGCGCCTGGGGCTCAAAGCCATGGTGCAAGCCCGCAAGGAATACGCCATCGAGGCCGACACGGGGAGCGGCAAGGAAGCCGTCCGACTCTTCAAGACCACCAGCCCCGACATCGTCCTTCTGGACCTCATGCTGCCGGACATCTCCGGGATCGACGTCCTGCGCACCATGAAACAGACCGCGCCAAACGTCCCCGTCATCGTGCTCACGGCCCACGAAGAGGACGACCTGCTCTTCGATGCGCTGGAACTGGGGGCCAACTGCTACGTACTCAAAGGCGCCGGGCCCGAAGAGCTCTTTCTGGGCATGCACTACGCACTTCAGAATGAAATGTTCATCAGCCCGAAACTGGCCAAGGTCATCGTGGACGCCTATCTCTTCGTCAACCGCCAGCGCAAGACCCTGCCGCCTCTGAACGATCTGACATCGCGAGAGAAGGAAATCGTCAGGCTCATCATCGATGGCAAAAAAAGCCAGGAAATCGCCGACGTGCTGTTCATCAGCGTCAAGACGGTTCACAAGCATCGCTCGAACATCCTCGAAAAACTCGGACTAAGCAGCTTGGCTGACCTGCGCCATCGAAAAATGTACATTCTGGACAACATGTTGACAGACTAACTCCAACAAACGCACCAACAAGCGCAAACAGGAACATTTCGGCAATCCACACCAACAAACACGAGCCGCATACGCATCTTCCATTATAAGATCCCACCAAAATACATAATCACACCAGTTGCTGAGCGCTCATCCCTCCGCTACTTCCTCAAGAAATACCATCAGTCTGAGGCCCGCATCTTCGAAGCCGGCCTCAGACTGATGGTTGGTTCACCCAGGTTGCCGAACATCCGTAAAACGGCCCGCTCAGTCCGCCTCCACAGGGCAGACCGCGTACACATCATGAACATGGCGTTGCCTCTCGCTCCACATTCCCCATCGCGCGACACCGAAACCTCTGCGGCGGGACGACAGGGGGCCACACGTCGGGCACCGGCCGCTACCCCGGCCAGACGCGCCAGACATGATTGACGCCGAGCGGACGCGGATCTCGGCCACGCCGACTCGCAACGGCCCCGTAGATCTGGGATTGCGGCAACCTCAACACACTCCATCCAGGGGCGAACTATCATGCCGAAAAGCACGGTTCTCTTGATCGAAGACGACAATCTGCTGCGCATGGGACTGAAATCCATGATCGGCATGAAAGAGGATTACGTCGTCGACGCGGACGTGGCCACGGGCAGGGAAGGCATCCAGGCCTTCAGCCAGCAGCATGCGGACATTGTCCTGCTCGACCTGCGCCTGCCGGACATGCCCGGCACCGAAGTGCTCAAAAGGCTGCGGGAAAAGGACAAGACTGTGAAGATCATCGTGCTCACGGCCTGCGACAGCGACGAAATGCTCTTTGAGACGCTCGAGTACGGCACTAACGCTTACGTTCTCAAGGGAGAAAATCCCGACGAGCTTTTTCTCGCCATCAAATACGCCCTGAACGACGATCTTTTCATCAGCCCGAGGCTGGCGAAAACAATCGTCAAAGACTACCTTTTCGCCACACGCCAGCGCAAGGGCTTCCCGACTTTGCAGTGCCTGACCCCGAGAGAGCTGGAAGTGGTCAGGTACATTTTCGACGGCAGAAAAAGCAGAGAAATAGCCGACATGCTCTCCATCAGCATCAAGACTGTCGACAAGCACCGCTCGAACATTCTGCAGAAGATCGGCATTCACAATTTCAATGAATTGCGACAGGGCGGGTTGTATTTGCTTGATTTCATGAAGCAGGCTGAATAGCCGGCAGCCATGACGGCCGGTTCCCGATCAACCCGTTGGACACATGGGGTTAGCAGGCATGACGCTAAGCAGCAGACGCATCCTTCTCGTTGACGACGACGAAATAAGCCGTCTTGTGGCCGCCGAAATCCTGACGCACCTTGGAGCAACCGTCGATCTTGCGGCGGTGCCGGATGATGCCATGCGCTTGGTCGGCGAAAACCGCTACGACCTGATCATGCTCGACCTGTTCATGCCTAACGTGAACGGAATTGACTTGGCAGGCATCATGATTGCCCTCGACGGATCCCTGACGGAGAAAATCACCCTCCTTACCGCCGGCGGTCCCGATGGTTCGAGTCCGGTCCCGGCGACTCGGCTGCACGTTTTCAGCAAACCGCTCCAAGCGGACGAGGTGCTCGATTTTCTGGCCGCCACCGCATCCGGAGAACGATATGACGTCGAAGTCCCGGCCGAAAACCCGGAATATCCGAAAATCGACGGCATCGACATACCGATCGGAATTCGAAACTTCATGGGACTGGAACAGTCGTACTTTGCGACACTGAGCGCATTTCCGGAGTACAGCCGCAAACTTCTTGACGACCTCACCCTGAACGCGGCCAAGTCGAACACGAGGGAATGCCGCAGGCTCGCCCACAGTCTGAAAGGATCTTCCGCCATGATCGGGGCGCTGGATATCCATGCCCTGGCCAAACAGATCGAATCTTCGTGCACCCAATCTCCCGCCCCGGGACAAAACACAGACCTCTTTCAACGCCTCGAAGCGCTCATCCACAGAACAAACCACAGCATTGAAGCCTGCATCACGCGTCAGCACAGGCTCTTCCGGGAATTCTGAATCGAGTTCTCCCTTTAGAGGCTTCCGGAACAGGCCCCAGTGCATCCCCGGTCCAACGGGGTCGTTTCGCAACCAGAACCTTGCCTGTCGGTACCTCGTCCTCAAGCAACGTCGGGCGCGGATATCTCCGGTCGAGTTCATAGGCCCGCAGGAAGTCCCGGTACGCATCCCTGACGCTGTTCAATTTCAGCAGCATCCGTCCACGTTCGTAATAAAAGTCGGCCCTGCCCGGCATGAGTTCGATCAACCTGCTCAGATCTTTCAAAGCCTGACGATGCAGCGAAAGCCGCGAGCACAGTTTCCACCGGCCCTGCAACGCCCCGGCGTGGTTCGGCTCAAGAGTGATGGCCAGAGTATAGCTCGAAAGGGCCGCATCTAGACGCCCGGCCTGGAACAATTCCTCGGCAAGCCTAAAATGGACGGCCGCGGATCCGGCCTCCATGGCGGCAGCGGTTGAAGAGCCGTCAGCCCCAACCCAACCGCCAGGCTTGCGTCCCTGCCCACCCACGTTGTCAGGACAGTTTCTGGACCGACTCGAAATCAATCCGGCATCCCCGCCCCCCAAGACCGACATATCTCCAGCAGCACCGGCCAACGGCAGGGCAACCACGACAACGCAGCACAAACATGCGCACAGTCTCTCCGACATAGCCATGACGCTTCCTCCATGTACATATTTTCATATATGCCTATGTCAAATTTATAAATACATACTACGTATAAATTTAAATATTTAATACTCATATTCACTAATATAAGAAAACAAGCATATCACGTGCCATCATTATACATGACACATGATCGGTACAACGTCGCTCAGAGGCAGATGCGGAATCACGAGGCTTCGACAGCAAAACGACATCGCCATGGCAAAACCCGCGCGAACGGACCAGGCCATTCCTGCCTCACCGAGAGGACATGCGCGCATGCCTCGCGGCAAAAAAGGCCGGCTCTCGTCAGAGGCGGGCAAGACAGCGGCGTCTGATACGCAGGAAATCCGAAACGGGCAGAGAAAGGGAGCTTGCGGGAATGCGAGGGCGCACATGGAAGCAGCGCCGGCGGCGATGACGCAGGTGGGAGGAGAGAAACCGGAGCGCATCATGACCAGCCAGATGGAACGCCGCTGCAAAAACTCGCAGTCCCCATGAAGACGGGAGTCCATGCCGCGCTGACCATCCAAAACAATGCGGAACTCTGCCTGCGCGGGTACGACGCCCTCGGTCGTCCGCGAATTTTACAGGAAATTCAGGGGACGAGACTCTTATAAAATCCTTAGTCATCAAGGAAATGCAGAAGGAAAAAGAGGGGACGCTTCATGAGTCTGCGGCAAGAGTGGGCAGCAAAACGCCTGCGACACAATATATAACTATATGAATTTATATCAAAAATTAGTTTCAAAGGATGGCAATCAAGCATCGCCAAGGGAAACGTCATTGTTCTCAAAAACAAATACGCATTTATGCGTACTCAATACAACAAAATTTACTCATGCATGAGCATTAAACAAAACAGACAAACAAAGAAATACTTAGTAAATAAAGCAACAAATACTTAATAATTTCAATTAATCGAAAAGCATGAATGGCGTAAAGACCCATTACGGATATGAAGAAACATGGAAAGCATTTCTAATCGCGACAAAATCATTTATACAAAGAGGGGTATGCGTGATGCTTCACAAAATTCTGCTCGTCGAGGACGACAACCTTCTGCGCGTAGGACTCAAATCGATGCTTGAAATGCAGGGAGAGTATGCCGTCGAAAGACATGTCGCAACGGGCACGGAAGCCGTTCAGATTTGCAGGCAGAGCGCTCCGGACGTCGTCATACTCGACTTGCACCTCCCTGACGAGCCAGGAACTGTTGTGATGAAAAAAATTAAGGAAACGATTCCTGATATAAAAATAATCATCCTTTCTTCGTACGACGACAATGAATTGATATATGAAACATTGGAATATGGCGCCAACGCGTACATTTTGAAAGGATCAAACCCTGAAGAACTTTTTCTCGCCATAAAATATGCATTGGCAGATGAACTATTCATTAGCCCAAAACTCGCAAAAATAATTGTAAAAGATTATTTGTTCGTCAACAGACAGAGGAAAACTCTACCAGCACTACATAATCTCACATCCAGAGAGAAAGAAGTCGTTAAATATATAATCGACGGAAAAAGAAGCAAAGATATTGCGGACATACTATACATCAGCATAAAAACTGTAAACAAACACAGATCGAATATCCTTGGAAAATTAGGCATGAATAGCTGCAACGAACTCCGCAGAGGAAGCATCCACTTTTTTGATGAATTAGACAACAGCAAGTCAAAAAAATAGGGAGGGGTGTCTGATGTATTCTACAACAGATAATTCGATAAATTCATACTCAAATTCTAGAATAAGCGACAAGAATGCAAATTCAAACATCGACAAAAGCGGACATGCATTTGATGAAAAAAAGACGATTCTCATTGTCGATGACGTCAGCATAAACATCGACATTCTCGCTTACTGTCTTGGCGATGGCTACAAGATTTCAGCATCACAGGACAGCTCGATCGCGCTCAAAAGCATTGCGTTGGAGAAGCCGAGCATGATCATCCTCGACCTCTTCATGCCGGAGATCGACGGATTCGAATTTTGCCGAGTCATCAAGTCCGACGGTAATTTTTGCGATATTCCCATTGTGTTCATCACGTCGGCATCAGATGCGGCCACCCTCAGCAAAGCTTTCGCCATCGGTGCCGTCGACTACATCACGAAACCGATCTCCTCCCAGGAAGTGAGGGCGCGCATCAAAACGCACCTGCGGCTCAAGGCCGCGGAAGACGCGCTCCGGGAGCAAAACCACCTCCTGGAGATCAAAGTTGCAGAGCGCACCAGAAAAATTCAAGAAAAGCAAAATGAAATCAACGAAGTGCAGCACGAAGCGATCCTCAGACTCTGCCTGGCGGCCGAACTCAGGGACAAGGTAACGGGGATGCACATTCGCCGCATTCAGGAATACTCGGCGCTACTGGGACGCAAATGCGGCCTGCCCGCGGATCACGTCGAGCTGCTCTACCTGGCCAGCGCCATGCACGACCTCGGAAAAATCGGTATCCCCGACAGCATTTTGCTCAAGCCGGGCAAGCTCGACGCCGATGAGTGGGTCATCATGAAAAGCCACACCGTCATCGGTGCCCAGAGCCTTGCCAACAGCCGCTTCAAGCTCATCCAGCTGGCGCAGACCATTGCGCGGTCCCATCACGAAAGATGGGACGGCAAAGGGTATCCAGACCGTCTCAAAGGCCTTGAAATTCCCATGGAGGCCCGGATCGTGAGCATTGTCGACAGCTTTGACGCCATGCTTGCGCAGCGGCCCTACAAAATACCGATGCCCCTCGAAAAGGTTTTGGAGATCATTCGATCCGAAAGGGATCAGGCGTTCGACCCGGCCATCGTGGACATCTTTCTCGCCAACATTACGGAGTTTCAAAACGTCGCAACGGCTTTTTCCGATTGAACGTCCTCCTGCCGCGGTTACGGCAGCCTGACCGCTGCGATATTCTAGCCGAAGGAGGCACGGCGGTGCGCATGACCGCTTACCGCCCATTAAACGTCGCTCATCCGTGATTTCCCACCTCCACGCTCCCTGCAGGTCCGCTCATCCCGGAGCCGATCCGGATCAGCGGGCGCCCCGCCTGCGCCCACGACAGACCATGACCCGACGGATAAGCGGCGCGATTCGGCCGCCAAGCGGCCGATCCCCCATCCCGGTAGCACGCGGCGCCTTCGGACAAACCAATGACCGGAATCCATGTCCATTCACCGGAAATGGGATGCGCGACCATAAAAAGCGTGTCAGAAAGAAGCATCATCAACTTCGAAGCAGCGACGCCGCAAGGCAGGGAGGACGAAATGCAGACATCAATGCAACGGTACTGGAAAGCGAACCTGACCTACATGGTCATCCTGCTGACCATATGGGCACTGGTTTCCTATGTCTTCGGCATCCTTTTCGTGAACGAACTGAACGCATTCCATCTCGGCGGGTTCCCCTTGGGCTTCTGGTTCGCCCAGCAAGGGTCCATCTACGTATTCGTCATCCTCATCCTCGCCTACTTCCTGCTCATGGACCGACTGGACAAGAAATTCGACGTGCACGAATAACCTACGCAATCACGGGGAACGCATATGTCACTGCAAATCTGGACCTATCTCATCGTCGGGGCGACCTTTTCGCTCTACATCGGCATCGCCTGGAGCGCGCGGGTCAAGGACACCAAGGGCTTCTACGTGGCCGGCGGCGGCGTGCCGCCCCTGGCCAACGGCATGGCCACGGCCGCGGACTGGATGAGCGCGGCGTCCTTCATCTCCATGTCCGGCATGATCGCCTTCATGGGCTACGCCGGATGCATGTATCTCATGGGCTGGACCGGCGGCTACGTGCTCCTGGCTCTGCTCCTGGCCCCCTATCTGCGCAAGTTCGGCAAGTTCACGGTGCCTGACTTCGTCGGCGACCGCTATTACTCCTCGGCCGCGCGCGTGGTGGCCCTGATCTGCGCCATCTTCGTCTCCCTGACCTACGTGGCTGGGCAGATGCGCGGCGTAGGCATCGTCTTCAGCCGCTTTCTCGAAGTGGACGTCAACACGGGCGTCATCATCGGCATGGTCCTGGTTTTCTTTTACGCCGGCATCGGCGGCATGAAGGGCATCACCTGGACCCAGGTCGCCCAGTACTGCGTGCTCATCACGGCCTTCCTGGTCCCGGCCGTCGCCATCTCCGCCAAGCTGACCGGACATTTCCTGCCCCAGATCGGCTTCGGCAGCACCCTGGTCGACGGCCCGCATTCAGGCAAATACCTGCTCGACACCCTGAACCAGATCGGAACGGACCTCGGCTTCGCCGAATACACCTCGGCCTTCGGGGCGGGAGCCAAGCCCATGATCGACGTCTTCGCCATCACCATGTGCCTCATGGTCGGCACAGCCGGACTGCCCCACGTCATCATCCGCTTCTACACCGTGCCCACGGTGCGGGCCGCGCGCATCTCGGCCCTCTATGCGCTGTTTTTCATCGCCATCCTGTACACCACGGCACCGGCCCTGGGCGCCTTCGCCCGCTACACCCTGACCAACGTACTGAGCAACACCACCTACGCCACGGCCCCGTCCTGGTTCAAGAACTGGGAAAAAACGGGCCTCCTGGCCTGGCTGGACAAGAACAACGACGGCGTCATCACCTACCGCGCCGGCGCGCCCTTCAAGGGCAAACCGGTCTTCAGCGGCGAAGCCGGCCCCGCCGGCCAGCGCATGCTCAAGAACGAGGCCACGGACAACGACAACGAGCTGTACATCGACAACGACATCATGGTCCTGGCCACCCCCGAGATCTCGCAGCTTCCCAACTGGGTCATCGCCCTGGTGGCGGCCGGCGGGCTGGCCGCGGCCCTGTCCACGGCGGCGGGGCTCCTGCTGGTCATCTCCTCGGCCATCTCCCACGACCTCTACTACCGCATTATCAACCGCGAGGCCTCAGAGCAGAAGCGTCTGGCCATCGGGCGCATCATGATGGGCATCGCCGTGCTCGTGGCCGGCTATTTCGGCATCAACCCGCCCGGCTTCGTGGCCCAGGTGGTGGCCTTCGCCTTCGGCCTGGCCTCGGCGTCCTTCTTCCCCGTCATCGTGCTAGGCATCTTCTGGAAGCGGGCCACCAGGGAAGGGGCCATCAGCGGCATGGTCACGGGCATCGGCTTCACCATGTTCTACATCGTGCAGACCAAGTTCATGGGCGTGGCACCGTGGTTCATGAACATCAGCCCCGAGGGCATCGGCACCGTAGGCATGCTCCTGAACTTCACGGTGACCATCCTGGTGTCCCTGTGCACGGCAGCGCCTCCGGCCGCCGTGCAGGACATGGTCGAAAGCGTGCGCATCCCCCGCGGGGCCGGCGCCGCGGTTGACCACTAACCTTTGACGCGGGGGCCGGGCGACCGGCCCCCGGACAAGGACGGCGCCATGAACGCGGGAATCCAGCCTGCGGGGTACGACAGCATCATCACCTTCCTGGAGGGCACCCTACCCTTCTCGGAACTGGACCGGCCGAGCCTGGTCCGCATCGCCAGGCACTGCCTAGTGGACTTCTTCCCTGCCGGGACCCGGCTCCTGCGCCGGGGGGTGAGCGAGGTGGACGGGCTCTACCTGATCCAGAAGGGGGCCATCCGCCTCTTTCACGAGGACGAGGGCGTCCTGGTGGACATCCGCACCGACGGGGCGTCCCTGGGCGCCCTGTCCCTGTTCAACGGCGAGAAGGCGGCCCTGGACGCCGAGACCGTCGAGGACACATTTCTCATCAAGATCCCGCGCGAAAAGTTCTTCGAGGCCGTGCACCTGAACCCTTCCATCCCGCGCTTCTACCTCAAGTCCTTCGCCGACACCTTCCTGTCCAAGGCCTTCGAGGAGATGCGCTGCAAGCCCGCGGCCCAGCACGAGGACCACAGCCTGCACCTCTTCAGCAACCCCGTGGGCGGTCTTGTCAGCCGCGAGCCCGTCAGCGTCCCCTTTGGCCTCAGCATCCAGGCCGCGGCCAGAGAGATGATCCGCCACAACACCGGCTCCCTCCTCTTCCGGGAGCCCTCGGACGAGATCTGCGGCATCGTCACCGACACGGACCTGCGCAAGGCCATGGCCCTGGGCCTGGACCTGCAGGCCCCGGCCGAAACCATCATGTCCACGCCCGTGGAGAGCATCGACGCATCGGCCGTGTGCTTCGACGCCCTGATGACCATGATGTCCCGCAACATCCACCACCTCGTGGTCAAGAGCCACGACAAGGTGCAGGGCGTGATCAGCTCCCACGACATCATGCTCCTGCAGGGCCGCTCGCCCATGTCCGTGTTCCGGGAGATCGCCTCGCGCACGACCATCGCCGGGCTCTACCCCCTGCACGACAGCATCACCCCGGTCATCCGCACCCTGGTCCAGCAGGGTGCCAAGGCCGGCAACATCACGCGCATGATCGCCATCCTGAACGACCAGATCATCACGCGCCTGATCGAACTCATGCTGCGCGAACTGGGCCCGCCACCGGTCAAGTTCTGCCTGCTGCTTATGGGCAGCGAGGGCCGGCGCGAGCAGACCTTCGCCACGGACCAGGACAACGCCCTGATCATCGAGAACTGCGGGGTGGATTTCCTGGAACGGGCGGCGGAGACATATTTCTCGGCCTTCACGGAGCGCATGGTCGGGCACCTCATCAACTGCGGCTTCCCGCGCTGCCCCGGCGACATGATGGCCTCCAACCCCGTCTGGCGCGGCACCCTCGACGCCTGGAAGGGACGGGTCGACACATGGGTCGCCGCGCCCGAGCCCCAGCGCGTGCTGGCAAGCTCCGTCTTCTTCGACTTCCGCGGCGTCTGCGGCCACAAGGACCTGGCCGAAAACCTGCGCCAGCACGTCACCAGCGCCTGCGCCGGCAAGGACCTCTTCCTGCGCTACCTGGCGGCAGACTGCCTGAACGCCCGCCCGCCCCTGACCTTCTTCAAGAACTTCATGGTCGAGAAGGACGGGGAGCACAGGAACACTCTGGACATCAAGGCCCGGGGGCTTCTGCCCTTCATGGACTTCGCCCGGGTCATGTCCCTGTACCACGGCATCCGCGAGACCGGCACACTGACCAGGCTCGACCTCCTGCACCAGGCCGGCCACCTCTCGCGCGACCTGTACCACGAGGCGCGGGAGGCTTTCGAGTTCCTGCTCCACGCCCGCCTCATGCACCAGCTCGAACAGATGGAGGCCGGGACGAAGCCCGACAATCGCATCGACCCCGGCACCCTCTCGTCCCTCGAAAAGCGCACCCTGCGCGAGGCCTTCGGGGTCATCTCCGCCCTGCACGGCGTGCTGCGCGAAACCTTCCGCCTGAACATGGGGTGACGGACATGGCCCCTTTCGCAATTGGCAGCCTGCGCCGCATGCTGGGCCTGACTCCGCAAGCCTCGAACCTGCCCGCCCTGGACGAGAACAACCGCCTCTGCCGGGAGCTGGACCAGAACCGCCCCCTGACCGACTACGTCTACACCGTCCTGGACACGGAACTGACGGGCCTTTCGGCCCGCAAGGAGGAGATCGTGTCCGTCGGAGCCGTGCGCGTGCGGGGCCTGGCCATCGTGCCGGGCGAGAGCTTCTCCTGCCTGGTGCGGCCGAGCATCCCCCTGCCCAAGGTCAGCACCCTCATCCACCGCATCACGCCCGAGGCCATCGCCGAGGCCCCGCCGCTGGAGGAGGTCCTGCCCGGACTGATCAAGTTCTGCAAAGGCACCCTCATCGTCGGGCACCACATCGGCCTGGACATGTCCTTCCTGAACCGTGCCTGCCGCAGGCGCCACGGCCTGCCCCTGGCCAACCCCTGCCTGGACACCATGCGCATGGCCATGCTCTGGCGCGAGAAGCGCAGCCCCGCCCACTACGAGCGCTTCAGCCTGAACATCTCCTACGTCCTGACGGACCTGGCCGAGGAGTTCGACCTGCCCCGCTTCACGGCCCACGACGCCCTGGGCGACGCCCTGCAGACCGCCTACCTCTTCGTCTACCTAGCCAAAAAAATAGCCCGGAACACCCCCCTCACCCTGCGGGAGCTGTTCCGAGCCGGCCAGAGCTGGCGCTGGTACATGTAGCTTCATCTTTTCTTCGGACGCACAAACGGCCAGGGCCGGCGTCCTCCACATGTCTGGAGCGCGCCGGCCCTGGCCGCATCAGGTGCGCTGCCGCGTGTCCCGAAGATCAGAACAGGGAAAAGAACATCTTGGTGCCTACCAGGAAAAGGATCACGGCGAAGACGCGCTTCAATTTGTCCACGGGTAGGCTGTGGGCCAGACGCACGCCCAGAGGCGCCGTCAGCACGCTCATGACCGCGATGGACACGAGGGCCGTCAGCGACACGTAGCCCAGAGAATAGGGCGGCAGGTTCTCCACGCCCCAACCGTTGGTGATGTACCCGAGGGTTCCGGCCACGGCGATGGGAAAGCCGATGGCGGCCGATGTGCCGATGGCCCTGTGGATGGGGATGTTGTTCCAGACCATGAAGGGAACCGAGAGGGTCCCTCCGCCGATGCCCACCAGGCTCGACACCACGCCGATGACGCCCCCCGCCCCGAACATCCCGAACATGCCAGGCATCTGCCGGGAAGGCTTGGGTTTCCTGCCGGACAGCATCTGGTAGCATACGAAGTAAAGGAAAAAAACGAAGAAGGCCTTGAGCCAGCCCGTACTCAGCCCCGCCGCGATGAAGGTGCCCAGGAACGTGCCGACCAGGATGCCGGCGACGATGCGCCGGACCACGACCCACTCCACCGCGCCGCGCTTATGGTGGGCCATGAAGCTCGACACCGAGGTGAAGACGATGCTGGCCATGGAGGTACCCAGGGCCAGATGCATGATGAGCTCGTTGGGAAGGTTCTGCAGTTCCATGCAGAACACGAGCATGGGCACGATGACGAGGCCGCCGCCGATGCCCAGCAGGCCCGCCAGCACTCCGGCGATGGCGCCCACGACAAGATACAAAGCCAACACTTCCAACATGATTCCTCCCTGGTGACGGCCGCACGGTCATGACCCGGGGCCCGCAAAATTGGTAGGACCAATTTCTGAACCACTCCGGCGCGCTTGTCAATGTCCTGTTCGCAAAACAGTATAAAGAAGCTTGCAATTCTGCGCCGGGCGATGAATGTGCAGAGCCAGGAAAATCTCGACGCGAGGACGGCATGGGACACATCGTCGGCAAGGACATCTACCGAAAACTGGGCCGCCGCCTGGATCAGGCGCCGGTGCGCACGCCGTGGACTCCGGTCTTCCGGGAACTGGTGGAATCTCTCTACTCCAGGCCCGAGGCGGAGCTCGTCTCCAGGCTGCCCTACCGGCCCGCAAGCCTTGCGCGCATCGCCCGCATGCTCGACGAACCCGAGGCCTCACTTCGCCCCATGCTCGAAAGCCTGTGCTCCAAGGGGCTGGTCCTCGACATCTGGGACGGCCGCCGATACCTCTACATGGTCAGCCCTATCGTCATCGGCTTCTTCGAGTTCACCATGATGCGCACGGGGCCGGACCTGCCGCACGTCCGCTGGGCCGAACTCTTCCAGGCATACATGTTCGGGGAGAAGGATTTCCTGCACGCCAATTTCGGAGACGGGCAGCGCACCTCGGTCATGCGCGCCCTGCCCCACGAGGAGGCCCTGGGCGAGCACGTCGAGATCCTGGACTACGAAAAGGCATCCGCCCTGATCGAGGAGCAGACGGAATTTTCCCTGGGCCTGTGTTCCTGTCGCCACGAGAAGCATCATCTGGGGCACGCGCCCTGCCCCACGCCCATGGAAACATGCACCTCCATGGGCACGGGCGCGCGGTTTCTCATCCGCAACGGCTTCGCCAAACCCATCGACAAGGCGCAGATGCGCGACATCCTGGCCCGCTCCCGCGATCAGGGCCTGGTCCTGTCCGCCGACAACGTACGCCGCGACGCCGGGTTCATCTGCCACTGCTGCGACTGCTGCTGCAACCTGCTGCAGGGCGTGCGCGACACGGGCTACACGGGCATCCTCGTCACATCGAGCTTCGTGGCCGTGGTGGACGAGAGCCTGTGCATCGGCTGCGGCCTGTGCGCCAAGGCCTGCCCCGTGTCCTTCGCGACCATGCGCGCCAAGGCGCCCGGGACAGAACCCCGGACACCCGCAAAGGTCGCGCAGATCGACCCGGCCTGCCTCGGCTGCGGCGTCTGCGCCCTGAAATGCCCCACCGGGGCCCTCAGACTCCAGCCCCGCCCCCAAAAGGTGCTCCATCCCGAAGACAGCTTCGAGCGCGTCATGCTCCAGGCCCTGGAGCGCGACACTTTCCAGACCTTCATCTTCGACAACCCGGCAAGCCGCACCCAGGAGTTCATGCGTGCCCTGGTGGGCGGCTTCCTGAAACTCCCGCCGGTCAAACGCGCCCTGCTGGGCGAGAGGCTGCGCTCACGCTTCCTCTCGGCCCTGCGCAGGCTGGCGGGCTAGATGAACCCATCTGAACCGGGCAGAGACCGTGAGAATATCATTGCCATGTTGACTAACGTACGCAAAAGCGTACGTTAGTCAACAAAGGGAGGGATTATGGCGACGATTAACGCTACCGAAGCCAGAGCCAATTTGTACTCGCTGATCGATGAAGCCGCCTCGACGCACAGACCCATCATCATCAAGGGAAAAAGATCCAACGCCGTGCTGCTGTCCGAAGGCGATTGGAACGCGATCAATGAAACGCTCTATCTCATGTCCATCCCCGGCATGCGCGAGTCCATCATGGAAGGCATGGCCACCGACGCGAGCCAATGCGGCACGGAACCGGATTGGTGATGTGGGGATTGCGCTTCACGCATCAGGCCCAAAAGGACGCAAAAAAACTGGCGCCTTCCGGACTTAAAAACAAGGCCCAGGAACTTCTAGACATCATCCGAACCAATCCGTTCCAAACCCCGCCGCCCTATGAAAAACTGGTGGGGGATCTCACGGGAGCGTATTCACGCCGCATCAACATCCAGCACAGACTGGTGTATCAGGTCCTGGAAACCGAACATATCGTCAAAATTCTGCGCATGTGGACGCATTACGAATGAGCCTCGCCGACAGCTCGTATCGCATGTTGTTGGTCACAAGGACGCAATCGGGGGCCAGGGCGTGGGCGGAGATGGACAATGCGGGACAGGAAGGCGGACATCCCTGTTCGTGGCGCATGCGTAAACTCAACTTTTGGAGGTAGAAGCATCGCCGGACAGGCGGTGGAGACACCCAGTCCGATAAAGGGTGAGCAGCCGCGATCCGGGGACAGCAAGCCCCCGGCGGCTCATTCCTCCGGTTCGGAACTGAAGGTACGGATGGAGGCGATCTCCTCCCAGCCGTAATAGGTGTTGACAGTCTGACCGTCCTCCTTTTCCGTGACGCGCAGGAAGTCGGACCCCAGAAACAGCGCGGCCTTCTCGTAAATCCTCCCTTCGTTGATCTGGATCTTCAGGCCCTTGCGCAGCTTGCGCGAAAGGGTGCCGTGCAGGGGCATGGATGCGTATTCGACGACTTTTTCCAGGCAATTGACGTTCATGAGTTCTCCGTTGCTGCCGGCCCTACCATGCGCCCGCACCCATGGTGCAGAGGCGTTGCATGGAGGGCAGCGGTTGGTGAAAGGGGACCGCGGTCACGTCGGTAACCGCGGCGGAAATTTTGGGCTGCCCCGGCCTGCCGATGGAAACTCGTCCGGAGGCGAATTCCAGAGCCAGAGGTCCGACCTCCAGAGACTGCCCGTCACACGGGTTGCGCCGCAGAGGAGGCTCGATCCGCCGAACCCTGCCGTTCTCCTGCACGACGTCGAAGGCGTGGGCCGCGGTGACGAGGCCCAGCAGGGACCCGTTCTCGCGGAAACGCAGGGAGTTGGAGTCGCCGCTGATGCCCACGGCGTCGGCGTCGAACGCCATGAGCGGCCCCAGGGCCGTGGTTACGGCCGTGGGCGCGGCGGGCTCCAGCGAACGGATGGCCCCGCTGTCGTAAAAGGACACGCCGATGCGGGCCGTCACGGCGCCCAGGGGGCACGGCACCTCCAGGGTCCGGCTTGGCCACAGGGTCAGGCTGCGCAGCCCGCCCTGCCCGGAGAAGTTCAGGCTGATGACCGCCGTCTCCACGGGGCCAAGGGGTGTGTCCAGCGCCAGGGGCGCGGCCAGGGCGGCCTCGTCCTCCTGGGTCCAGAAACCGCTCAAGGTGCCGTTGAGGGGGAAGAGACGCTTCAGGGCGCCGCTTTCGAAAAACGTGACCTGCTCGGCGGGCAACAGTCCCAGAGGCGTCGGCACGACGGTCTGCTCTTCAAGCGGCAGGTTGCGAAGCCTCCCTCCGGGATAAAAGAGCATGGCCGGCAAGTGCCGTTTGCGCTGGGTGTTGGCCGTGAACTGCGGAACGAGGACACCAAGGGGCGTGATCAGGGGGCAGGCGATGGCGGGGATGCAGGAACGCACGGAGCCGTCCGGGTGGAACTCGGCTCCGGGCAGGGCCTCGACGGGCCCGTAAGGCGTGGTGATGGTTGGCATGGCGGCCTCCTCGTTTCGAGGGGCGAAGCAGACCTCATGCCATATGCATCCTGCCGGAATACTGGGGATTCAAGAAAGGTTGCCCGACATTTTCGTCACAGGCTACGCGACAAAAACGTGGGTTATGTCGGCTGGTCTGCGCGAAGCATCCCGCCGTAGCGGGCCGCGCCGTGCAGGCCGGTGTCCGGCGCAGTGACGAGGCGCACGGGGATTCCGGCGAGGTGTGCGCCGTAGGCCGGGCAATCCCGAAATTCCCTCAGGAATTCGTCGTTGTCGACCAGAAAGGGGTTCTTGGCCGCCAGGCCGCCGCACAGGAAGAGCCCGCCCCAGGCCAGGACGTGCAGCGCATAGGCCCTGCAGGCCCGTGCGAAGAACCGGGCGAACCAGCGCGTCGTCTCGCTGTCCGGGCCGATCTCGGCGGCGACCTCGGCTGGCGTCAGGCGCCTGCCGGTCAGGAATTCGTGCAGGCTGGAGAGGCCGGACCCCGAAACCACGACATCCCCGAAGGCGTGGGAGTGTCCGGTGCGGTGCTTCAGAAAGGCGAGAAAGGCGAATTCCTCCTCGTCCACGAAGGCCAGGGGGGCATGTCCGCCCTCGGAGGGGACGGGCAGAACCCCGCCGCCGGGCAGAGGAACGAGGGCGCAGAGCCCGAGGCCCGTCCCTGCGCCGAGGGCGGCAGTGACACCCAGGCGCGCCTCCACGAGGCGCGCATCCCCGGACTGCACGTCCCGCGCGGTCCGCGCCGCGTGGGCCGTCCCGCAGCCCAGGGCCTGGGCCACGAAATCGTTGATTAGCACAGTTCGGGCGCGAGGCAGTCCGGTAGACGGGTCGTCCAGGTCGATGCCCCATGCGGCGTTGGTCAGCCGGCAGCGGGTTCCGTCCAGCACGGGACCGGCCACGGCCAGGACGATTCGGTCCGCGGCCGCGGGTGTCAGGCCGAAACCCGATTCCGCCAGCATCCGCAGCAGTTCCGGCTGGGAACCGGCCGAAGCCGTCGGAAAGCTCTGCGACTCGACGAGTTCCGCCTCGCTTCCCCGGACCGCCTCGAAGTGCCCGAAGCGGCTGTTCGTGCCGCCGATGTCCGCCGCCAGGATCGTCGCCATGACCGTCTCCCCCCCTCTGCCCGTCAAAACGAGAAGCCGGGTCAAACCCGGCTTCTCCTACTTCGTCGCGCTGGCCCCCGCCTCGCGGATGCGCTCGGCCACGTAGGCCACCAGATCCTCGTCGAGTTCGTCGACATTGAAGCACCGCGCGTCCTCGCCCATGAGGCCTCCGGGCACCCAGTCGCCCTGCTCGTCGGGATCGGTGATCATGTCATCGTAGAAACAGACCGACAGCCAGCGCTGCTCGGGGTCGTCGTCGATGACGTCGATGAGCGCGAAAAGGTCACGCCCCTGCTGGGCAGGGTGGGTGCCGCGCAGGGAATAGGTGATGCCTGGCCGGGCCTTGAAGCCCAGAGCCACGCCCTCGACGGATTCGAGAGCCTGTCTGCAGGCGAGAAAGGCCTGCCTGGAGTCGCAGGACTCCCAGTCCGCAAGAAACGCTTCCAGTTCCGCCACCGAATTTTCCATAAGATCGCTCCTTAGCTTGGAAGAATTAACGAATTTCCCTGGCCTGCGAGGTGAAGGAAATGCCCTGCCCGGACTGCGCCCCGATCATGACCGACTCGACCACCGGGGCGTTGATGGGCTGCGCCGCTTCCCAGCGCACCAGAAAGTTGGCCCCGGACCCGCCTTCGACGTCCCGCTCCGCCACGACGTAGCGGATGGAGGCCAGCGGGCCCAGCTCCCGCGGCGCGTCGAGATAGCTCCGCACCATACGCCCCTCGGTGTCGTAGTAGTCCACGGCCGTCAGCCGCAAGCCGGACCTCGGGTCGGTGTTGCGGATGGACAGGGTCACCGCCAGGTTGAAGGGACGCTCCTTGTCGCCGGTGTAGATGTGCGAATAGACCGGCACGTAGAGGGCTTGCCCGGAGGACAGCTCCGGCCCGCCGCACAGTCCCGCGGCGGGAATGAGGGACAGGAGAAGAAACAGCCAGCGCATGAGGTCCTCCGTGGCGGAGCCGTGGCCCCGCCCAGGCTAGGAATTGACGTCGTCAATGCTGGGGATGAGATTCTTGGGGCCCTCGGACTCGTAGCGGAAGGTGTGGCTGAAGGGCGTCATGACCTCCAGGGCCTGCTCCAGGGTCGCGCCTTCTGCCATGAGTTTCTCGATCTTGGCCTTTTCCCGCCACATGTCGCCCAGAGGGTCGTGCTCCTTGTTCTTGATGGGGCCCACGACCTTCTCCCAGTCATAGGGGTCGGCCTGCTCCTTGGTCACGATCTCCCAATACTCGCCGGGCCTGCGCGCCTTGTCCGCCCTGGAGGCCGTGGCTTCGTCCAGGATCTCGGAGAACCTGGGCACGTCCTCGGCCCACAGGTTGATGACGGCTTCGGGCTTCTTCAGCACCTCTCCTTCCTTGCAGCGATAGACCAGATATGCTCGGGACATGCTTTCCTCGTTGTCGTAAGTGTTGCGAAATGAAAATTCTAAAGGCCCATGCGCACCAGGGCCATGGACACGGCCGGGCGGCTGTAGTCCATGCGCGTCACGCGCCCCCTGCTCAGGATGCCGATGATGCCCTGGGCGTAGCCGATGCGGTCGTTGTCCGTCAGTCCGGCGCGGCGCACGGCGGGGTCCAGTTCGAGGCCATCCTCCACCACCAGACGCGTGACCTCGGCCGGCAGCTCGAAGGCCGGGCCCAGGCCCAGATGCATCTCCTCGCCGTCGAAAATGGCGCAGGCCGTAAGGTTCATGTAGCCCGTGGCCGTTTCCGGCACCGGCACCAGACCCGATTCCAGGGCCACGGACAACTCGCACCCGGCAAAGGCCGCCCGGGCCCTGTTCTTGGCCCCGCGCAGGGTCTCCTCCAATCCGATGGGCTGGACGGACACGCCTGAATCCACGCTCACGGGCACGAAGTCGGCCCCGGGGAAGCGCGTCTCCATGACGGCGCGGATGGCCCCGAGCTTGACCGGGTTCATGGACCCGACGTTGATGATCACGAAAACCTCCCGCGGCCCCTTGCCAGAGCCTCGCCCCCTCTGCCACAGACCGGGCAGGAGGAACCCATGCAGCGCGCCCTCATCCTCATCGGACTCGTCATCCTCGCCGTGGGGCTGGCCTGGCCGTTCATCGGCAAGCTGCCCCTGGGGCGGCTGCCCGGCGACATCGTCATCGACCGGCCGGGCTTCAAATTCTTCTTCCCGCTGACCACGGGGATACTCATCAGCATCGTGCTGAGCTTCATCGCCTGGCTCTTCAGAAAGTGACAACCTGCCAGCCGGCTTCCATGTAGGAGCCCATGGACGGGTGCCCGCTCATGTCGCCGATGAGGGGCACGCCGGCGGCCTCGACCTCGGCGGCCACGCCCAGCTTGACAGAACAGGCCTTGCAAGCGCCCACCAAGAGTCCCTTCTCCCTGACCTGGGCGAAAAGCCTGGCCAGGGGATGGTCGGGCTTGACCAGAGCCGGCGGCAGGGCCACGGAAGCCCCCTCCATGACGATGATCGCTTCGTGGCCCCTGGCCTGCAGGTCCAGGGCGTTCAGCAGCACGTGGATGAAGCACATGGGGTCGCCGTTGAAGACGAAAAGGGCTGTTTTCACGGACCGCCTCCTTAGAATTTGCGGATGAGGATCACCCCGGCGAAAAGCAGCACCGCGCCCGCGATCCTGCCCAGGGAGATGGGCTGTGACGCCACGCCCAGCCAGCCGTAGTGGTCCATGACCAGGGACGCGGCCATCTGGCCGGCGATGAGCAGGGCCATGACGCTCATGGTCCCCAGGCGGGGCACGGCGACGATGGTCATGGTCACGAAAAACGCGCCCATGGCGCCGGCCGTCCAGGCCCACCACGGCAACTCGGCCACGACCCTGCCGCCGGGCCAGGGCAGGCGCAAGGCCAGGCAAAGCAGCCCCAGGGCCACGGTGCCCGTCAGGAACGAAAAGAACGAGGCCAGGTACGGACTGTTCATGTACACGGCGGTAACCGCGTTCACGGCCGGTTGGACCGGCATGAGACACCCGGCCAGTGCTGTCAAGGCGAGAATCAGTCCATCCATCATTCCTCCGGGGCGGTCCGGGAATAGACAATTGCCGCCCACTGACGGCTTTGATACGGTATGCATCCGCGCTGATCAAGAAGCGCGGGAAACTCTGCCGACCCGCCTCCACAGCGGGCGACGAAGGGGGAAACATGCTCGAAATCCTGCGCAGAAGACGCAGCGTCCGCCACTACACGCCGCAGCCCATTCCGGCCGATGTCATGGACCAGCTGAAGGAGGCCGTGCTGCGCTCGCCGTCGTCCCGCGGCCTCGACCCTTGGGAATTCATTTTCGTCACGGACAAGGACCTGCTGGCCAGGCTCGCCACGGCCAAGCCCCACGGCGCCCACTTTCTGCGCGACGCGGCCCTGGGCGTTGTCGTCCTCGGCGACGAGGGCAAAGCCGACACCTGGGTCGAGGACTGCTCCATCGCCTCCATCATCCTGCAGCTGACCTGCGAGAGCCTGGGCCTCGGGAGCTGCTGGGTGCAGATACGCATGCGCGCCTGCGACGAATCCGCCTCGGCCGAGGCCCGAGTGCGGGAGATCCTGAACATCCCTGCCCACCTGCGGGTCGAATCGATCATCAGCATCGGATACCCGGCCAAGGCCCCCAAAGGGCATCCCCGCGAAAACCTCAAGGATCACACGATCAAAACCGACACCTACGCATGACCCCCACCACCGGCCCCATCCGCCATGACCGCTACCGCTTCTGCCCGGCCTGCGGCGCCCCCCTCGCACCAGGGCGCGTCCACGCCGACGGGCCGGACCGCCTGATCTGCACCGCCTGCTCCGGCGTAGTCTATTTCGACCCCAAGGTCGTGGCCTGCGTCGTCCTCGAAATCGGGGGCAAGATCCTGCTCATACGCCGCAAGCGCCCCGACGACACGGAAAAATGGCTCCTGCCCGGCGGCTACGTGGACGAGGGCGAGCCCGTCGAGCTGGCCGCCGTTCGCGAGATCCGGGAGGAAGTGAACCTCGACGTCCGGCTTGAAGGGCTGGTGGGCGTCTTTTCCTACGCCGGGTGGCCGCCGGTCATCGTCGTCTACAGCGCCCGCCTGGACGAGGCTGCGCCCAGCCCCGGCGAGGAGACCGAGGACCTGGCCCTCTTCGCCCCCGAGGAAATCCCCTGGTCGAAACTGGCCTTTCCCAGCACCCGCGACGCGCTTTTGGCGCACCTGCAGGGCAGGCCTTGCCAACCCATGCCCCTGACCGTATTCACAGCGGCTGCACTCGAACCCGGGACATCCCGCACCACCACGACAGACTGAAGGACCACCATGGACACGCCATCCACCCCATCCAATTTTCTGCGCGCCATCATCGAAGAGGACCTGAAAAACGGCAAGAACGAGGGCCGGGTCTTCACCCGCTTCCCCCCGGAGCCCAACGGCTTCCTGCACATCGGCCACGCCAAGTCCATCTGCCTGAACTTCGGCCTGGCTCGTGACTACGGCGGGCGCTGCCACCTGCGCTTCGACGACACCAACCCCGGCAAGGAGGACCCGGTCTACGTGGCCTCCATCAAGGAGGACGTGCGCTGGCTCGGCTTCGACTGGGGCGAACATCTCTATCACGCCTCGGACTATTTCGAGCGGCTCTACGCGTTCGCCGTGGAACTCATCGAGAAGGGCAAGGCCTACGTCTGCTCCCTGTCGGCCGAAGAGGTCCGCGAGTACCGCGGCACCCTGACGGAGCCCGGCAAGAACAGCCCCTACCGCGACCGCTCCGTGGAGGAGAACCTCGACCTCTTCGCCCGCATGCGGGCCGGCGAGTTCCCCGAGGGGGCGCACATCCTGCGCGCCAAGATCGACATGGCCTCGCCGAACATGAACATGCGCGACCCGGCCCTGTACCGCATCCTGCACCAGGAGCACCAGAACACGGGCAACACATGGTGCATCTACCCCATGTACGACTTCGCCCACGGCCTGTCGGACTCCCTGGAGCGCATCACCCACTCCATCTGCACCCTGGAGTTCGCCGACCACAAGCCCCTCTACGACTGGCTCCTCGACCAGCTCGACGTGCCCAGCCGGCCCGTGCAGTACGAGTTCAACCGTCTGAACATCAACTTCACCGTGACCAGCAAGCGCAAGCTCAAGACTCTGGTCGAAAACGGCGTGGTGGCCGGGTGGAACGACCCGCGCATGCCCACCATCTCGGGCCTGCGCCGCCGGGGCTTCCCACCCGCGGCCATGCGGGACTTCTGCGAGCGCATCGGGGTGAGCCGCTCGGACAGCTGCGTGGACATGGGCGTGCTCGAGAACTGCGTGCGCGAGAACCTCGACGCCAAGGCGCCCAGGGCCATGGCCGTGCTGCGGCCCGTGAAACTCGTCATCGAGAACTACCCCGAAGGCCAGGAGGAATTCTTCGAACTGGCCAACCACCCCAAGAACCCGGACATGGGCAGCCGCAAGGTCGGCTTCTCCCGCGAGGTCTTCATCGAGGACAGCGACTTCATGGAGAACCCCTGCGCCAAGTTCTTCCGCCTGGCACCAGGCAAGGAGGTGCGCCTGCGCGGGGCCTACCTCGTGACCTGCACGGACGTGGTCAAGAACGACGACGGCACGGTCAGGGAAGTACTCTGTACCTACGACCCCGCCAGCCGCGGCGGCGACGCCCCCGACGGCCGCAAGGTCAAGGGCACCCTGCACTGGGTCAGCGCCCGACACTGCGCCGAGGCCGAGGTGCGCCTCTACGACCGCCTCTTCACCGCGGAGTTCCCCGGCAAGGACGCGGACTTCCTGGACCAGATCAACCCGTCCTCCCTGGAGACCCTGACGGGCTGCAAGGTCGAACGGTCCCTGACCGAGGCCGCCCCCGAGGACCGCTTCCAGTTCGAGCGCCAGGGCTTCTTCTGCGCCGACCGCTTCGACCACGCGCCGGACAGGGCGGTCTTCAACCGCACGGTGACCCTACGCGACTCCTGGGCCAAGGTGGCGGGCTAGCACCTACAGGCGATGGACGAAATGTGCGATCTGGACGGCATGGACGGCATGGACCGGACGTGCCGTTCTTTTTTTTGGCGGGGGCTGGCGTGATCCTGTACACGCGGCCCGAGCTCACGCCGCCCATGCCGTGCCCCTACCTGCCGGGGAAGGTGCTGGTCTACGCCTCGTTCTACGCAGACAGCCTGGATTGCCGCGAACTGACCTGGCTGCTGTCCAGGGGGTGGCGCAAATTCGGCCACAACTTCTTCCGGCCGGCCTGTCCGGGCTGCAGGGCCTGCATCCCCCTGCGCGTGCCCGTGGACCGCTTCCGGCCGAGCCGAAGCCAGGAGCGGGTCCTGCGCCGCTGCGCCCATGTCCGCGTGTCGTTTGGCCCCCTGCGCTACGAAAGCCCGCTTTTTGACCTATATCAGAGACATTCGCTGGTCCGTTTCGGACAAGAACACAGTTTCGAGGATTTCGCCGCCAGCCTCCACTCGCCGTCCTGTCCGGCGGTGCTCTCCCGGTACGAGGAGGACGGGCGCCTCGTCGGCGCGGGATACCTCGACCGAAGCAGCGACGGGCTGAGCTCCGTGTACTTCGTCTTCGACCCTGACGTCTCGCGCCTGAGCCTCGGCATCTTCAGCGTGCTGCGCGAAATCCGGGAAACGGCACGGTTGGGGCTGCAGCACTACTATCTAGGGTATCTCGTCCCGGGGTGCGAGCGCATGGCCTACAAGGCCGGGTTCGCCCCCCACCAGCTCTACCATTGGGACGACGAACTCTGGCACGAGGCCGGCAGTATTCCGGAACCGCCGTCACCGGGCATGATTCCGCTCTTTTCGGGGTGGACAGGTCCGGATTAGACATTACAAAGTGTTCGTTCTGATAGAGAACAAAGGAGCTTTTCATGGAACATCGCACAGTTTACTTCGACAACAACGCCACAACGCCCCTGCACCCGGAAGTCAAGAAGGCCCTGGTCGAGGGGCTTGAGATATTCGGCAATCCCTCCAGCATGCACTCCTTCGGCCGCGAGGCCAGAGAAAGGATCGAGGACGCCCGTGAATCGGTCGGCTCCTTCATCGGCGCCAAGCCCGACGAAATCCTCTTCGTCGGCAGCGGCTCCGAAGCCAACAACACCGTCCTGTCCCTGCTGAACTGCGACAGCGGCACCTGCTCCTGCTCCCTGAGCGGGCGTAACGATCTGGTGACCACCGCCATCGAGCACCCCTGCGTGCTCAACACCGCCCGCAGCCTGGGGCGCAGGAAGCATGGCGTGCACTATCTCAACGTGGACAGGCACGGCCGCATCGACCTCGATGACCTGCGACGGGCCGTGACCGACAAGGTCGGCATGGTCTCCATCATGATGGCCAACAACGAGATCGGCACCATCCAGGACATCCGGGAGGCCGCCCGCATCACCCACGAGGCCGGAGCCCTCTTCCACACCGACGCCGTGCAGGCCGTGGGCAAGATCCCCGTCGACGTGCGCGACCTGGACGTGGACTTCCTGACCATGTCCGCACACAAGATTTACGGCCCCAAGGGCATCGGCGCCCTGTACGTCAAGAAGGGCGTGCCCTACTGCCCGCTGATCCTGGGCGGCCATCAGGAAAACGGCCGCCGTGCGGGCACGGAGAATTCCCTGGGCATCATCGGCATGGGCAAGGCCGTCGAGATGCGCGCCATCGAGATGGACGTCGAGGAACGTCGGCTCCTGCACCTGAAGAAAGCCCTGCGTGACGGCATCGAGAAGGCCATCCCCGACGTGCTCTTCATGGGCCACCCCGAGCACTCCCTGCCCGGGACGCTGAGCGCGTCCTTCATCGGCGCCGAGGGCGAGTCCATCCTCCTCTACCTGGACCTGGCCGGCATCGCCGTGTCCACGGGTTCGGCCTGCGCCTCGGGCTCCCTGGACCCATCCCACGTCATCCTGGCCACGGGAGTGCCCGTGGAGAACGCCCACGGTTCGGTGCGCATCAGCCTGGGCCGTGAGAACACCATGGAAGACGTGCAGTACATGCTCTACCACCTCCCACCCATCATCGACCGCATACGGACCATGTCCACTGCGTACAGGAGAAGATAAATGGCCAAATGGACATACTCCGACAAGGTCAAGGACCACTTCATGAACCCGCGCAACATCCTGCGCGAGGAGAACGAGGCCGATTTCCACGGCATCGGGCAGACGGGCAACATCAAGTGCGGCGACGAGATGATGGTCTACATCAAGGTCGACCCCGACAAGCTGACCATCACGGACTGCAAGTGGCGCACGTACGGCTGCGCCAGCGCCATCGCCAGCACCTCCATCCTGTCCGAGATGGTCATCGGCATGACCCTGGACCAGGCCTACGGCATCACGGCCAAGGACATTCTGAAGGAGCTGGATGGCCTCCCCGACAACAAGGTGCACTGCTCGGTGCTCGGCGACAAGGCCCTGCGGGCCGCCATCGACGACTACTATCGCAGAAACGGCATGGAGGACCGCATCAAGACCCAGGGCGCCAAGATCGTCTGCGAATGCATGCAGGTCACGGACGAGGACATCGAGCACGCAGTGCTGGAGGGGGCGCGCAGCTTCCACGAACTGCAGGAGATGACCAAGATCGGCACGGGCTGCGGCGAATGCCAGGAGAACGCACAGGCCGTCATGTCCGGCTACATCCAGAAGCATTTCGGACTGTAACCCCAAGGAGGGCCGCCATGAAGATTCTGGCCTTCGGCGCGACGGGTTTCGTGGGGGCGCACCTCGTGCCCCATCTCGTGGAACGCGGCCATGAGGTGACCGTGGCGGCCCGCTCCGGAAAGGCGCGCTTCGCCCCGCCCGTGGTCGTGCTCAAGGCCGACCCCACCGCGCCGGGCCCGTGGCAAGATCTGGTCGCGGGGTTCGACGCGGTGGTCAACCTGGCCGGCACGCCCGTCACGACCCGCTGGGACGAAGCGGGAAAGAAGAGCATCCTCGAATCGAGGGTGCTCAGCACCCGCAACATCGTGGACGCCCTGTCGCGCACCGCGGGCAAGACCTTCCTCTGTGCCAGCGCCGTAGGCTACTACGGCGACGGCGGGGACAAATTGCTGACCGAAGACGCGCCGCGCGGGACGGGCTTCCTGGCCGACGTGGCCGCGGCCTGGGAGGCCGAGGCCCGGCGCGCCGAAAGTTTCGGGCACCGCGTGGTCATGCCGCGCATCTCCGTTGTCCTCGGCGACGGCGGGGCCCTGGCCAAGATGCACCTGCCCTTTTCCCTGGGCCTGGGCGGCCGCCTCGGCAACGGCAAGCAGTGGTTCCCCTGGATCCACATCCGCGACCTGGTCCGCGCCATGAGTTTCCTGCTGGAAAACCCGGCGGCCCGCGGGGCCTTCAATGCCTGCGCGCCCGAAGTCGTGACCAACGCCGGCTTCACCGCCTCCCTGGCCAGGGTCCTGAAGCGCCCGGCCGTCCTGCCCGTCCCGCCCTTTGCCCTGCGGCTGGTCATGGGGGAGGCAGCGGCCATGCTCCTGTCGGGACAGCGCTGCGTCCCGGCGGCTCTGCAAGCCCTTGGCTTCGCCTTCGAACACCCGAATCTGGACAGGGCTCTGGCCGACATCGTCCCCGCCCTGAAAAAAGGCTGACGCCGCCGATTTGCCCCCGAACCCGTGCGCCTTGTTTTTTGAGGCTCCCTGGCTTACCAGACAGGGAGCTTTTTTCGGCTGTCCGCACTCACCCCAAGGAGACGCCATGGACAACGCGCCCATCTTCGACACCGCCATCCCCAGCCTGGGCCCCTGCAAGGTCGACAACCCGCTGCCCTACTGCCACCATATCGACGACACCGCCAAGATGCGCATGTTCCTGTCAGGAGACGTCATCGAGGACGCATCGGGATCCGACGCGCTGTGCGAGTTCGAGGAGGCAGGCCCCAGGCGGATGATCTATTTCGACCCGCCCAAGACCAAATGCGCCATCGTGACCTGCGGCGGCCTTTGTCCGGGCATCAACGACGTCATCCGGGCCATCGTCATGAGCGCCCACCACAACTACCACGTGTCCGGAACCTTCGGCATCCGCTACGGGCTGCAGGGCTTCATCCCCAAATTCAAGAACGACATCATGGAACTCACGCCCGAGAGCGTGTCCGAGATCCACGAGTTCGGGGGCACGGTCCTGTCCTCGTCGCGCGGACCCCAGCCGCCCGAGGAGATCGTCGACGCCCTGGAGCGCATGAACGTCTCCATCCTGTTCATGATCGGCGGCGACGGGACCATGAAGGCGGCCGACATGGTCACCCGGGAGGTCCTGCGGCGCGGGCTCAAGATCGGCGTGGTCGGCATCCCCAAGACCATCGACAACGACATCAATTTCGTGACCCGCTCCTTCGGTTTCGACACGGCCGTGGAAAAGGCCACCGAGGCCATCCGCTGCGCCCACGTCGAGGCCCTGGGCGCGCCAGGCGGCATCGGCATGGTCAAGCTCATGGGCAGGGAGTCCGGGTTCATCGCGGCCCAGGCCAGCCTGGCCCTGAAGGAGGTCAACTTCGTGCTCGTGCCCGAGGCCCCCTTCGAACTGCACGGACCAGAAGGATTCCTGGCCAAGCTCAAGGAACGCATCGAACAAAGGCAGCACGCCGTCATCGTCGTGGCCGAGGGCGCAGGCCAGGACCTGTGCCGCGCGGACAACGGGCAAGACCTGTCGGGCAACCCCATCCTCGGCGACATCTGCGACGTGCTGCGCAGAGAAATCAAAAAGTATTTTAGTGAGTTGAATGTTCCGTACACGCTCAAGTACATCGACCCGAGCTACATCATCCGGTCCATACCAGCCAACTCCAACGACCGCATCTATTGCGGCTTCCTAGGCCAGCACGCCGTGCACGCCGCCATGGCCGGCAAGACGGGCATGGTCGTGTCCAAGCTCCAGGACCGCTACATCCACCTGCCCCTGCACCTGGTCACGTCCAAGCGCCGCAAACTGAACATTCTCTCCAACTACTGGCGGTCCGTGATGGAATCGACCGGACAGCCCCAATCCATGTTCAACTGCACGAACAAGGCGGATAGGTCATGAAACGCGTTCTCATCGTTCTCGTCATCCTGATTTTGGCCGGGGGAGCCTACTGGTTCCTGCAGAACCGCGAACGGCTCTTTCCCAAGCCCGAGGCCAGGGAAGTGGCGCCCCAGCGGTGGCAGATCGGCACGGGCAAGGCGACGGAGCCGTCCAACGCCACGGCCATGCTGCCCGCCAACGCGACGAACGCCAGCGTCGAGACGAACGCAACGGCCAACGCCACGGCCCCCGAAACGCCCGTGGACGAGATCGTCCGGCACGACTTCGTCAAGGATGTCAGCGCGTACCTCGTTGCCCGCTACCTCCCCGGAGGGACCAAAAAGAACCCGGGTGCGCAGGGCCGCTTCGACCTCAACGTCAAATCCGTGAACATCCGCTACGGCGTGGATTTCCCCGGTCTGAACGTGGACCCGGCCGACACGCTGGGCGCGCGCAAGATCATCTTCGGCCATGTGTTGCAGGGCCCGACCCTTGATTTCCTGCACGCCGCCTACACGCCCCTCTTCCTGGACAGCCTCGACGAGTCGCTGCGCACCGCCACCCACACCCTGGCCTCTGGCCAGAGTGCGCCCGTGACCGAAGCGCAGCGTGCGGAAATGCTGACCCTGCTGGCCTCCCGCCTGCGCACGGTGGGCCAGACCGTAGCCGTCCTGGCCAGGACCGACACCATCAAGCCGCTGGTGGCCAAATACCTTCAGGACATCGACAACGTCGGCCAGGCCCACCTGGCCTTCTGGAACCTGCAGGGCGACAAGGCGTCGCCCGCGGCCCGCGACGAGGCCAGCGCACGCATCAAGACCACGATCCAGACGCGGGAGATCTCGCGCCAACGCCTGTTGCAGGCCATCGTCAGCGCGGCCGCCCCCCAGGGTCTGGACGCTTCGGAGCTCATCTATCTTGCGCAGTGGGTATACCGCCGCGGCGAGGAAAACCGGCAATGGGCCGGAGCCGCGGGCAAGGCGGGTGAATTGCTGACCAAGGTCGCCGAAGCCGTGGAGGAGCGCTCGCGCCAGCCGTGGACGGAAACCGACGGTAACGCCACGTCGGGCGATCCCGCCGAGGCGGGGCAGTAGTCAGGACAGGAAGGACTTTTCGAGCCGGCACGTCTGCACGACGTCTCCCCCGGCTTCATGCAGGACGAACTCTATGGAACCCCGGGCACCCAGCCGGGGTTCGCATTTTTCGTTGTTCCAGAGTGTGAGCCAGCCTGGCCCCCATTCCGAATAGGGAAAGGACAGGGTTCCGACGCGGTATAGTTCGGTCACGCTCCAGCCGGATTCGGCCAATTCTGCGGCGTGCGCCCGGAACCAGACCAGGGAGCGGGCATGGGCCCTCCCCTGCTCCTTGGAAATTTTTCCGCATTTCAGCAGATCGGCGCTGGCCTCGAGTTCCTGTTCGAATGTCGACATGATCCTTCCTGGGTGTGTCATGGGTGCGAGACGGGGCGGGTGTACTGCACGCCGATCCCGTAGCGCGTCCTGTCGGTGCACCCCAGATCCCTGGTCCAGCGCACCCGGCCCTGAAAGCTCCGGTGTGCGGCCAGCCCCGGCTTTTCGGGGTGAAGGTTCAAAAGCTGAAGGTAGATGATCTCGCCTGTGCGCAGCGGGGAGCGGGTTTCCATGCACAGACCGCCCTCGCCCATGTCGACGAGCCTCGCGTCGTAGTACTCATCGCTGTCCAGCCTGCTGTATTTCACGCTGTTTTCCTTGCGCTCACGCTGGAACGCGCGCCTGTTCCGCGAACCGTCTTCCATCGTTGCCTCCCAGTCCCCCATGGCCATGGAGGAATCTCTTCTGATCCTATAGTCCTTTGCGGGGAAATGAAAAGAGGCTTCAGGCCAGGCGGTCGAGCCCATCAGGGGTGCACAGGAAAAAACCCTCTTCCGCCAGCCGCCCGGCCAGCATGCCGTGGCCCTCGATGCGCACCCCGGTGAATGTGCCGTCGTAGATCACGCCGATGCCGCAACTGGGCGAACGCGGCTGCAGCACCGCAGCCCGGGCGCCGGTCAGGGAGGCGATGCGCAGGACCTGCTCCACGCCACGGCAAAAGGCTTCGGTCACGTCCGCGCCGCTGCGGGCCAGAGCTCTGTCCCCGCTCAGTTCCACGGCATCGCGGGGAGTGGGCAGCCCGCCGAGCTGTTCGGGACAGACGGGAATGAGCGTGAAGCGCGAGGCCAGATCCGCGACGCGCCCGTCGGTCTCCATGCGGCCGTCGTAGCGGCAGTACACGCCAAGCAAACAAGCGCTGACCAGCAGCGGTTGCCGCCCCTGTTCCTGGAAATCGTCCCTTGTCATCCAGCCCTCCATCCTGTAGCCGTTGAGCTCGCAATTATCAAAAAAATCGTGACATTCCGGAGGCTTCATGTCCATGCTGCAATCCACCCTCGACCGCATCAGTCCTCTCGACCCGACATATTTCGAACAGGCCCAGACCCATCTCGACTCGCAGACCAAACCCAAGGGCAGCCTCGGCACCCTGGAACGCATCGCCTGCCGCCTGGTGGCCCTGGCCGATGGCGAAGCTCCGCACGTGGACCCCGCCCGCGTCTACACCTGCGCCGGCGACCACGGCGTAGCGGCGCAAGGCGTGAGCCTCTTTCCGCAGGACGTGACACGACAGATGGTCGAAAACTTCGTGCACAATGGCGCGGCCATCAATGTCCTGACCCGAACTGCCGGCGTGGATCTCAAGGTCGTGGACGCCGGTTGCCTGGGCGAGCCCTTCCCCGAGCACCCGGCCCTGGTGCAGTGCAAGGTCGCCCCCGGCACCCGCGACTTCACGACCGGCCCGGCCATGACGCGCCAGGAGTGCCTGACCGCCCTGGAAAACGGGGTGCGCCTGGCCCGCACCGCGCGGGAAGACGGGGTGAAAACCCTGTGCACGGGCGAGATGGGCATCGCCAACACCACGCCGGCCACGGCTCTGTTCTGCGCCTACCTGGGCCTGGAACCCGAAGCCATCACCGGACCGGGAACGGGCCTGAACGCCGAAGGCATCCGCCACAAGATCCGCGTCATCGAGCGAGCCCTGGCCCTGCACGCGCCGGTCGTGGCCACGGGCGACCCCATCGACATCCTGGCCTGCCTGGGCGGCTTCGAGATCGCCACCCTGGCCGGAATGATCCTGGGCGGGGCGAGCCTGGGCATGGCGATCGTCATCGACGGCTTCATCTCCTCCAGCGCCTTCGCCGCTGCCAGGGCCATCCACCCCGCCGTGGCCGAATACGCCTTCTTCGCCCACGCTTCGGCCGAACCGGGCTTCGCCGCGGTCATGGACGGCCTCGGAGCCTCCCCGCTGCTCAACCTGGGCATGCGTCTGGGCGAAGGCACGGGCGCGGCCATGGCCGTCTTCATCCTGCGCTGCGCGGCCAACATCTACAACGAAATGGCCACGTTCTCCTCGGCCGGGGTAGACTCCGGACATTGAAAAAGGGCGGGCGGAAAACCGCCTGCCCTTTCATGTCGCGAGCATCCCGGCTCAGACGGCCGCGCCGCTCCTGTACACCGCGTCCAGAATCTCCTGCCCGCCGCGCTCCAGGACAGCCCGGGCCACTCCGGCGCCCAGGGCCACGGCCTCGGCGGCCGGTCCCGAGGCTTCCTGACGGATGACCCGCTCGCCGCACAGGTCGGCCACCAGGCCCGTCATGGTCAGGGTCGACCCGGACAGGGTGGCGAAGCCGGCGATGGGCACCTGGCAGCCGCCGTCCAGACCGAAAAGGAAGGACCGCTCGGCCTCGACGCAGGCCCTGGTAGACGCGTGGTCGAGGAAGGCCAACAGCTCGTCCAGCTCGGGCCGGTCGGTGCGGAATTCGATGCCGAGCGCCCCCTGGGCCACGGCCGGAAAAAAGGACGGCGGGGCCAGTTCCTGCATGTGCGGCGCGCCAAGGCCCAGTCGGTTGAGTCCAGCCATGGCCACGATGATGGCGTCGAACTCGCCGGCCATGAGCTTGCCCACGCGGGTGTCCAGGTTGCCACGCAGGGAGACGATGCACAGGTCCCGGCGCAGGCCCATGAGCTGGGTCTGGCGGCGCAGGCTGCTGGTCCCGACGCGGGCGCCGGCCGGCAGGGAGGCGACGTCGGGGTAGGTCGCGCTCAGGAAACAGTCCGTGGGCGCCTCGCGCTCGGGGATGATGCCGAGCTTGAGGCCCTCGGGCAGTTCGGCGGGCACGTCCTTCATGGAGTGCACGGCGATGTCGGCCTCACCGGCCAAGAGCGCCTCCTCGATCTCCTTCACGAACAACCCCTTGCCGCCGATCTTGGCCAGGGGGACGTCGAGAATCTTGTCGCCCTTGGTCTTGATGATGTTCAGCTCGACGTCGATGCCGGGGTACTGGGCCTTGAGGAGGCCCGAAATGTGGTGCGCCTGCCACAGGGCGAGCTTGCTCCCGCGGGTGGCGATGCGAATATTCTTCATCAATGATCCTTGAAAGTTAACCGCAACTGGAGCAGTTGCCGCCGCTGCAGGAACCGCAGCCGCTCTTGCCCCTGGTGGTGATGGCGCTCGCGCTGGGCGAGCCGGCGACGATGGGCCCTCCGGTGCGGAAGACGCCCCGGGACATGAGTTTGGCGGTGTCGCCGGAGCCGCACGCCGGGCACACGGGCTGTTCGCCGCCGAGGACGATTTCCTCGAACTCCTTGTGGCAGGTGTTGCAGACGTATTCGAAGATGGGCATATGTCCTCCTTTACGGTTGTTCCGAACCCAGGAACGGTTCGAGTTCGGCAACCGCTTCGAAAAGATAGTAGTCGATCAGGCCGCAGAGCAGATGGCCGATGGCCGCGTGGGTCTCCTGGATGAGGGGCGTCCTGGTGTCCGGGACGATGAGGGCGTGGTGGCAGTGCCGCGCCATGTCCCCGCCGTCTCCCCCGCCCAGCCCCACGGTCACCAGGCCGTTCTCCATGCCCAGCCGCAGCGCCTCGTTGACGTTGGCGCTTCTGCCCGACGTGGAGATGCCGACCAGCACGTCGCCCGGCCTCCCCAGCGCGCGGACCTGCTTGCTGAAGATCTGGTCGAACGAATAGTCGTTGCCGATGGCCGTCAGGGCCGAGGTGTCCGTGGTCAGGGCGATGGCCGGCAGCGGCGGACGCTCCATCATGAAGCGGTTGACCAGCTCGGCCGCGAAATGCTGGGCGTCGGCCGCGCTGCCCCCGTTGCCGCAGAAAAGGATCTTGCCCCCGCCCGTGAGACACAGGGCCATGGCCCGGGCCGCGGCGGCGACCTGGGGGGCGTGGGCGGCGAAATACGCCGTGCGCAGCGCGGCTCCATCCTCCGCGTGGGTCGTGATGATCCGCAGCACCTTGTCGGTCATGGCCTGGCCCTCCCCTCATTGCTTGAACAGGACCATGGTTTGTAAGTTCCCACCTGCCCTTTGGCAAGGGTTTCTTCCCCCACCGCCTTCGGCGCATTATACAAATTTGCAAAATCAGAGCTGCGCGAACCGCGAAGCTTTGACAATTTCGGAATCCGAACCCACGACACAATCAATCGCTCGTAAACTCAGGCTTGGAGCGAATTAACGCAGCGCAACGGATCCGAACTCCGTCGATAATTCTCCGCCTCCGCCTGACCGCAGAAGGCACGATGATTGCACAATCAAACCGCATCTAAGGGGCTTGAATCACGCGCTTCTTTGCGAAGCGCCGCGACTTCTTACAAAACAGGGCGCACTCCCCTCAAATACCTTTCTTTTTTTGGTTTTCTCATTTAGAAAACCGTCACTTTGTAACACTTACTCATGGAGGTTGTTTGTGAAGAAATTTGCTCGTGTTTTCCTGACCCTGGTATGCGTGCTGCTCTTTACTGCGGCCGCGGGGGCCGAGACCATCAAGCTTGGCTTCAACATCCCGATGACCGGCGACATTCCCAAAGTGGGTGAGATGGCAAAGCAGTCCGCCGAAATGCTCAAGGAGCAGGTCAACGCCAAGGGTGGCCTGGACGTCGGCGGCAAGAAGTACCAGCTCGAATTCGTCTACGTGGACAACGAGACCAAGCCCGAGTCCGCCGTCAACGCGGCCCTCAAGCTGATCGAAGGCGAAAAGGTCCTGGCCATGGTCGGCCCCATGGGCTCCGGCCGCGCCGTCCCCGCGGGCGAAGTGGCCAACAACCTCAAGACCGTCATGCTCGCCCCCTGGTCCACCAACCCCAAGACCACCATGGACCGCCCCTACGTCTTCCGCGCCTGCTTCCTGGATGACTTCCAGGGCCCCGTGGCCGCCAAGTTCGCCACCAACCAGCTGAAGGCCAAGACCGCCGCCGTCCTCTTCGACGTGGCCCAGGACTACTCCAAGGGCCTGTCCGAATTCTTCAAGAAGAGCTTCGAGGAACTGCACGGCGCCGGCTCGGTCGTGGCCTACGAAACCTTCACCACCAAGGACGTGGATTTCTCGGCCCAGCTGACCAAGATCATCAAAACCAAGCCCGACGTCCTCTTCACCCCCCAGTACTACAACGAAGTGCCGCTCATCGTGCGCCAGGCCCGTGAACTGGGCTTCAAGGGCCCGATCCTCGGCTCCGACTCCTGGGGCTCCGCCGAGCTCATGGGCCTGTGCGGCGACGACTGCAAGGGCCAGTACTTCGTGACCCACTACGCCGCCGCCGGCGCCAAGGGCGCGACCAAGGAATTCATCGACAACTTCAACGCCAAGTACGGCCAGATCCCGGATGACGTCGGCGCCCTGACCTGGGACGCCACCAACATGGCCCTGGCCGCCATCCAGAAGATGGGCGCCCTGTCTGGCGACCTCGCCAAGGACCGCGACGGCCTGCGCGCCGCCCTGGCCTCCATGACCGGCTTCGAAGGCATCACCGGCACCATGAGCTACGACGGCAAGAGCGGCGATCCCTCCAAGTGCGCCGTCATCGTCAAGATCGACGACGCCGGCGAGTTCACGTTCCACGAGACCGTCTGCCCGTAACCCTGGCTGACTTCCGGAGGGCGGGCACCCGCCCTCCGGCCTTGTGACATTCCAACCGATTCCGGACCAGAACATGCTCGAAACTTTCATCCAACAGGGCATCAACGCCCTGCAGCTGGGCAGCTATTACTCCCTCATCGCCCTGGGGTACTGCCTGGTCTACGGCGTGCTCCTGCTCATCAACTTCGCCCACGGCGACATCTTCATGGTCGGCGCCTACATCGCCTTCTTCTGCGCCACGGCGCTCATGGGCAAGTACGGCGTCCTCGACGCCGGCATGTCCGGCTGGATCGTGCTGGCCCTGACCGTGCCCCTGACCATGCTCCTAACCTCGGGCGTGGGCGTCTTCATCGAGCGCGTGGCCTACCGGCCCCTGCGCCTGAAGGGCGCCAACCGCCTCTACGTGGTCATCACGGCCCTGATGATGGGCATCGTGCTGGAGTACGGCAACCTGGCCATGCTCGGCGCCACCCGCAAGTCCTTCCCGACCCTGGTGCCCCGCGCCATCTTCGAGATCGGCGGAGCCACGGTCACGAGCCTGAAGCTGGCCGCCATCTTCACCAGCTTCGCAGTCTTCGGCCTGCTGCAGTGGATCGTGACGCGGACCAAGATCGGCATGGCCATGCGCGCGGTGTCCTTCGACAAGTTCGCGGTGCCGCTGATGGGCATACCGCTCGATATCGTCATCATCTTCACCTTTTTCCTGGGCTCCTCCATGGCCGGCCTGGCCGGGCTGCTCTACGCCATGAACTTCCCGGTCCTCGACCCGTTCATGGGCGCCCTGGTGGGCTGGAAGGCCTTCATCGCCGCCGTCGTCGGAGGCATCGGCGATATCCGCGGCGCCTTCATCGGCGGGTTCCTGCTGGCCTTCCTGGAGGTGGCCGTGGCCGCGACCTTCAGCTCCGAGCTGCGCGACCTGATCTCCTTCACCATCCTGCTGGGCATTCTCTCCTGGAAACCAACCGGGCTCTTCGGCAAGCCCAGAACCACGAAGATCTGAACCATGAGTCCACGCCTCACCACACCAGCGGCGCTCTGCGCCATGCTCCTGGGCCTCGTCGCCATGACGCAGACCGGCCTCCTCGGCCAGTACGCGCAGACCTTCCTGTGCACCATGGGCATCTACATGATCCTGGCCGCCAGCCTGAACCTGGTCAACGGCTACATGGGCGAATTCAGCTGCGGCCACGCCGGCTTCATGGCCGTTGGGGCCTACACGGCCTCCATCGTCGGCGTCATCCTCTTCGTAGGCGACGAGCACCTTGGCCCGGCGCTGTTGCCCATGAGCCTCGCCCCCCTGGCCTTCCCCCTCATCCTGGCCACGGGTTTCGCGGCCGCGGCCCTGGTGGGCCTGCTGGTCGCCATCCCGTCCTTCAAGACGCGCGGCGACTACCTGGCCGTCATCACCCTGGCCGCGGGCTACATCGTCAAGAGCGCCCTGGAGAACATCGAGATCGTCGGCGGCCCCCGCGGCTTCATGGGCATGAAGAAGGTTGTGCTGTCCATCGAGGAGAGCTTCACCGTGCCCTGGATGCTCGTCTGGATCTTCATCGGCGTGGTGCTGACGATCTGGCTGCTGCGCCGCTTCGTCTACTCGACCTACGGCAAGGGCGTCATGGCCATCCACCAGGACGAGGTCGCGGCCGAGATCATGAGCGTCAACACCAACCACATGAAGCTCGTGGCCTTCATGCTCTCCTCGGGTCTGGCCGGGCTGGCGGGCGGCCTCTACGCCTACCTCATCGGCTTCGTGAACCCGGCCTCCTTCACCATCCTGCGCTCCACCGAGTGTCTGGTCATGGTCTACCTGGGCGGCATGGGCTCCCTGACGGGCTCCATCCTGGCGGCGGGCATCTTCACCATCCTGCTGGAGTTCCTGAAGCCCCTGGAGCAGCTCAAATGGGTGGCCATCCCCATGCTCCTCATCGTCCTCATGCAGTTCCGCCCCGAGGGTCTGATGGGCAACCGCGAACTTTCGGACATCTTCCCCAAACTCAAGCGCTTCTACAGGTTCAAATGACATGGCCCTGCTCGAAATAACCGACCTGACCCAACGCTTCGGCGGCCTGCTGGCCGTGAACGAGTTATCCGTCCGTCTGGAGGGCCGCGAAATGTGCGCCCTCATCGGGCCCAACGGCGCCGGCAAGACGACGGTCTTCAACCTGGTCAGCGGCTTCTACCAGCCCACGTCCGGGTCCATCAAAATCGGCGGCGTCGACACGCGCGGCATGAAGCCGCACCAGGTCACGTCCCTGGGCGTGGCCCGGACCTTCCAGAACATCCGGCTGTGGAACGACATGACCGTGCTGGACAACATCAAGGTCTCCCAGCACTACCGCCTCGGCTACAGCCTCGTGGACTCCCTGCTGCGCACCCGGCGCTACGCCGACCGCGAGAAGGCCATCGACCACGAGGCCATGGAGCTCCTGGAGTTCATGGGCATGCGCGACCTGGCCGACGAGGTGCCGCCCAACCTGCCCTACGGCACCCAGCGCAAGGTCGAGATCGCCCGCGCCCTGTCCATCAAGCCCAAGCTCCTGCTCCTGGACGAACCGGCCGCGGGCCTGCCCTCCACCGACGTGGTGGAGCTGATCAGGCTGGTCGAATGGATCCACAAGGAGTTCGACCTGGCCATCTGGATGATCGAACACCAGATGACAGTGGTCATGAGCCTGTGCCAGTGGATCAAAGTCATCGACTTCGGCGCGACCATCGCCGAGGGCACGCCGGAGGAAATCCGCAACAACCCGGAGGTCATCAAGGCCTACCTGGGAGATGAGAACATCTGATGCTTTCCGTCACCAATCTCAAAGTCAGATACGGCAACACCGAAGCCCTGCACGGCATCTCCTTCACCGTGGACAAGGGCGAGATCGTGACCCTCATCGGCGCCAACGGCGCCGGCAAGACCACCACCCTGCTGTCCATCGCCCGCCTGGGCCCGCCCGAGGGGCCGAAGATCGTCGAGGGCGACATCACCTACAAGGGCCAGAGCCTGCTTCCCGTTCCTCCGCACGAGATCGTCTCCAAGATGAACATGGCGCTCGCGCCCGAAGGCCGGCACATCTTCGGCAACCTGACCGTGGAGGAGAACCTGACCCTGGCCACCTACGCCCGCACGGACATGGGCAACGTGCGCCGCGACTACGAACGCGTCTACGAACTCTTCCCGCGTCTGGTGGAGCGCCGCAAACAGCGCAGCGAGTCCCTGTCCGGAGGCGAGCAGCAGATGCTGGCCGTGGGCCGGGCGCTGATGACCGGGGCCGACTTCATCATGCTCGACGAGCCGTCCATGGGCCTGGCGCCGCTCCTCATGTACGACATGTTCCGGGCCTTGAAGGAACTCAATTCCCAGGGCATGACGCTGCTGCTGATCGAGCAGAACGCGCGCATCGCGCTGCAGTTCGCCCACCGCGGCTACGTGCTCGACACGGGGGCCATCGTGGCCTCGGGCAACGCCCGGGAACTCATGGACAACCCCGACGTGAAGAAGGCATACTTGGGCGGTTGAGCCCGGCACCACCCTGTTTTCGAACGAAGCCCGGGCGCTCCGCTTGGGCTTCGTTTTTTGGCGGACCAGAACATGGATTACGACAACATCATCCTCATCGGCATGGCCGCGGCCGGCAAATCCACCGTCGGCAAGAGGCTGGCCAGGGAACTGGGCTGGGCCTTCGTGGACACGGACCTGCTGCTGGAGGCCTGGTGGGGCGCCCCGCTGCAGGCCATCAGCGACCACCTCGGCCGTGACGCCTTCGTGCGGGCCGAGGCCGAGCAGATCAGGCGCACCTTCCTCAAGAAATGCGTCATCGCCACGGGCGGCAGCGTAGTCTACAGCGACGAGGCCATGCAGCACCTGGAGACCCTCGGGCGCGTCGTGTACCTCGAATCCTCCTTCGAAGACATCGCCGACAGGCTGACCAACCCCTGCACCAGAGGGCTGGCCATCGCTCCCGGACAGACCATCAGGGACCTTTACGACGAGCGCGTCCCCCTGTATGCACGCTACGCCCAGGTGCGGGTGCGCACCGACGGCCAGGACCCCGACCAGACCTGCGCCGCCATCATCCAAGCCCTATCCGGAAACACCGAGAACCCGTCGTGACCAAGAAACTTCTGCCCGCCCAGGCCTTCCGCAAGCTGGCCGCCCTGTATGCCGACATGCAGGACGCCTATGTCCGGCACGCACAGGCCCTGGGCCTGACCTGCGACAACTGCCCGGACAACTGCTGCACGAGCTACTTCCAGCACCACACGCGCATCGAGTGGGCCTTTCTCCTGCAGGGGCTGTCCGAACTGCCGCCCGAGCGCCGGGCCGAATACGAAAAACGGGCCCGCGCGTACGTGCGCGAGGCCGGCGACGCCCTGGCCCGGGGGGAGCGACCGCACATCATGTGCCCCCTGAACGACGACGGCCGCTGCGGCGTGTACATGCACCGCCTGATGATCTGCAGGCTACACGGCGTGCCCAACCGCCTGCGCTACCCCAACGGGCGCAGCGTGGATTTCCCGGGCTGCTTCCGCAGCCAGGAGCTTTGCGCGTCGGCCGATTCCTTTCCCGTCCTGGACCGCACGGCCCTCTACACCCGGCTCATGGAGCTCGAGGTGCAGTTCGTGGGGCCGGCCAGAATCCGTTCCCTGCCGCGGGTTGATCTGACCCTGGCCGAAATGATAGTCCAAGGCACCCCCCAATCGTGAAACCACGGAGACCGGCATGCATCCTCGCCTGAAGACGGCCCTCGTCCTGCTGACCCTGCTGGTGGCGTCCTGCGCGCACCTGAGCGTCGTTCACCTGGACAAGAAGCCCTGGACCCTGGGCCAGCAGGAAACCCTGGCCATGCGCTACTGGGAGTTCACCTACACCAGCCGCCTGGAGGACAACAGGCTGATCGTCACGGGCACCGCCAAACCCGTGGCCGATGCCATCCCGGTGTGGGCCACATGGATCCAGGACCTCTGGATGCAGATCTATCTTTCCGACGACAGCAGCCGGGTTCTGGCCAAGGATCTGCGCCTCTACCTCCCGACCGGCCTGGATCGCGACAAAGGCGTGCCCTTCGAATTCCACCTCACTCCCGAATCCCTCGGTTCATCGGGCCCCCTCTTCATCTCCTTCGGCTACCGCATGGAATTGACTGCCGAAAAAAGCACCCAGGGAACCGCCAACAAGGCCGAGGTGTTCTTCGCCAGCCAGGGCGCCCTGTTCCAGTAGGCGCCCCGAACCAACCCAGACGACAGAACGCCCCCGGGAGCATGCTCCCGGGGGCGTTCTGTCAATCCCGCACCGGAAAACGGTCGGTCAGTTCATGGTGCCGCGCTCGCCCTGCATCTGGACCTGGAGGGACTGCGCCAGTTGTCTGGCCCTGTCGGACTCCTTCCACTCCCCGTAGGCGTGCATCCAATAATCGAAACCGTAGATCTTCTGCATGAGCTGCTCCTCATGCAGGTTGGCCCACGTATCGAAGAGATACATCTCAGTTGAAAACTCCTTGCTGTCCAGCACCCTGATCACGGTGTTGGCAGGGAATTTCTTGCCTTCCAGGTTGAGCTGGAGAAATTCGACCACGGACTGCTGCGACAATTCCGGGGAAAGGGGCCGATCTTTCACCCGCTCCACGAGTTCCCAGTAATCCGCAAACTGGGCCTGCATCTGTTTCTGCTGCTCGTCGGTCAGCGCAATGAAAAGTTTTCCGTCCCGTTCTTCGATGAAATAATAACGGAGCCAGAACTCGAAATGGAAAACGTTAGCCGTGTCGATCAGAGCATCTTGAGGAATAGCCATTTTCTTCTCCCTGTACCTTGGTGATCATGAAAACATCTGTGAAAAATCAATTATGAGTACGGCAAAGCAGAGCAAGAATACGTATCGCGAGGATTGTTGACAAAAATATTTGTCGACTATAATACTGCACATTACAAATACGCGATAGTTGGAGGTTTACATGGAAGATTATGTCAAGCAAGCCCTCGAAATCGTCAAAGCACAAGCCAGTGTGCGCAACATGACCGAGGAAGAGCTGACATCCATGGTTCGTTCGTTGACCGAAGGAATCAAGAATGTCGCTGAAGGAACGCAGCCCGAGCCGGTCAAGGCTCCTTCCGCCGATGACGCCAAGAAGGCCATCCGCGAAAAGAGCATCATCTGCATGGAATGCGAAAAATCCTTCAAGGTCCTGACCAAGCGCCACCTCGCCACCCACGGCCTCACTCCCGAGGAATACCGGGAGAAATGGGGCTACAAGAAGGGTACGTCCCTGGTGGCAAAGTCCCTGGCTCGTGACCGCCGCAAGAAGATGCAGGACATGAAGCTCTGGGAGAAACGGGTCAAGAAGTAGACCACCGGAAGGGCGAAGCGGTTGCTTCGCCCTTTCTCATTCCTCCGCCTCGAAGAACTGCGCCATCTTCACCAGGCGCCCCTGCAGCAGGGAAAAGTCCGCATCCACGGCCTGCAGCACGAACACCGGGCTGACGTACAAGGCCTGCCAATCAAAATCAATGACATACCCGTCGTCGGTCCTCTCCACGGAGCTGACCATGGGCCGCACGTCGACCTCCCCGGGCTCGCCCTTCTTGGTCAGCTTGGGCACCTTCCATTCCTGTGCCGCCAAGAAGGGCGCAAGGCGTCGCGCGAACCGCTCGCCGTCTGCCGCCTGGGCGAAGGACAGGGTAAACCGCTCGCGGTTCGAGATGGGCGCCCGCCGCTGGCAGGGCAGTTCATCCACGCGCGCGGCGCGCATGCCGTGAGGCAGTTCCGCGTTGAGGAGCGCCGGCAACCCCTCGACATCCAGCCGCTCGCGCACGAAGAAGTCCATCCATTCGCACACGCTGCCCACGCCCACGGGCAGGGCCCGGGCAAAGGACAGGAGCGGAATGGGGTGGAACCCGCCGCTGAAGGCCAGGGGCAGCCGCGCGCGCCGGAAGGCCCGCTCGAAGATGCGCTGCAGCTCCAGCTGGCTCAGGTACATAGCCGGGCCGGTCTTGGTGTACCACAGCCTGAAGCGCTGCTCCTTGTGCTGCAGGTCCACGGACGGGGCCGGGGTCTCCTCGACCTGTCCGGGCTCCTCCTGGTCGCGTGTGGTCCTGTTGATGACCGGCACGATGTCCTGCTCCGCGGCCTGGCCGGCCAACTCCGAGGGGCGGCCGTCCAGGGTGCAGACGCCACAGGCCCGGCAGGAGTCGTAACGGCAGTCCGGCGTGATCGCGCCGTCCAGGGCACGGCGGCGCTCCGTCAGCAGGAATTTGCGGCTCACGCCCGAGGTTAGGTGATCCCAGGGCAGGGGCTGTTCCGGATCCCGCGCGGCGAGGTAGCTTTCGGCGTCCACGCCGGCCTCGGCAAAGGCTTCGAGCCAGGGTTCCAGGCGCAGGTGGTCGGTCCAACTGGTGAAGAGCGCGCCCTTGCGGTAGGCCCCCTCCACGGCCGGGGCCAACCGTCTGTCGCCGCGGGAGAAGACGCCTTCGAGCCAGGTCATGTGCGAGTGGTGCCACTTGAGCTTGAGCTTGCGGTAGGGCCGGAAGATGCCGCGCAGGTAGCCGAGGCGCTCCTCGATCTCGGCCATGGAGATCTGCCGCTCCCACTGGAAGGGCGTGTGCGGCTTGGGCACGAAGGGCGAGACCGCGGCCGTGATCTGCAGCCGCTTGGCGCCCCGGCCCGCGCTGGCCGCCACCTTGAGGCAGAGGTCCAGGATGCCGTCCAGGTCCTCGGCCGTCTCCGTGGGCAGGCCGATCATGAAGTAGAGTTTGACCTGCTGCCAGCCCAGGCGGAAGGCCTTGCCGGTGTGGTCGAGGAGTTCCTCCTCGGTCACGCCCTTGTTGATGACGTCGCGCAGGCGCTGGGTGCCGGCTTCGGGGGCCAGGGTCATGCCCGTGTGGCGGATCTTGCTCATCAGGCGCATGAGGTCCTCGGAGACCGAACCCACGCGCAGGGACGGCAGGGAGATGGAGACCTGCTCCTGGCGGCAGTGGCTGTAGGAGGACAGGAACAGGGCCTCCAGGGCGCTGAAGTCGCCGGTGCTCAGCGACAAAAAGGACAGCTCCTCGCTGCCCGTATCGGCCAGGCCCCGGCCTATGATGGAGGCCAGAACGTCGACCTCGCGCTCGCGCACCGGGCGGTAGATCATGCCCGCTTGGCAGAAGCGGCAGCCGCGCGTGCAACCGCGCGCGATCTCCACGGAAAAGCGGTCGTGCACGGGCTTGCCAAAGGGCACGATCTGGCGGGTCGGGAAGGTCGTGCGGTTCATGTCCACCACGACGCGTTTCTCCACGCGGGGCGCCCCGTCGTGAACAGGCCGCATGGCCCCGCTGCCGTCGTCCTCGAAATCGGACGGCACGTACACGCCGGGGAGCACCGACAGACGACGGATCAGCCCGGCCCGATCGACACCATCTTCCCCGGCCCGGGCCATGACCGCGAGCATCTCCGGCAGGATCTCCTCGCCGTCGCCCAGGACCATGAGGTCCATGAACGCCGCGATGGGCTCGGCGTTGAAGGTGCAGCCGCCGCCGGCCACGACCAGGGGATGCCCTGCGCCGCGTTCGGACGCGCGCAGCGGTATCCCTGAGAGGTCGAGCATGTAGAGGATGTTGGTGTAGCACAGCTCGTGGGTGATGCTGAACATGACGGCGTCCAGGCTGCCCAAGGGCGTGTCGCTCTCCAAGGTGGCCAGGGGCGCGCCGTGCTTGCGCAGCACCGCGGCCACGTCCTCGGTGGGCGCGAAGACGCGCTCGGCGTAGAACCGGTCGTCGGCATTGACGATATCGTAGAGGATCTTCTGGCCGAGATAGGACATGCCCACCTCGTACAGGTCCGGAAAGGCAAGGGCCACGTGGGCACGGACCGTCGCCGGGTCCTTGTGCACGCTGTTGATCTCGGTGCCGAGATAGTGGCTGGGCCGCGAAAAGAGGGGAAGCAGAGCCTTCATGGGTCCTTGGAGGGCCGGGTGGGCAGAAAAAAAGGTGGCGCGCCACGCGTGGCCGCTCCACCCTCTTTTCCATACCCCCGCCCCGGGGTTATTTTTTCAGGAACTTGCTGAAGTCGGACACGCCGCCGCCCATGCCGCCCAGGTTGCGCAGGCCGCCGGGAGCCGAAAGGGTCAGGTTGGTGGTCGCTTCGAGATACTTGGTCTTCAGCTCCTCGGGCACGGTCTTGTACTGGTAGATGACGTGCCGCTGGTCGATCTCGCCTTCAATGTTCTGGTCGAAGGGGTAGCCGAAAGGCAGCAGCAGCATCTGCACGCCGCCCTGCTGGGTGGGGATGGTCTGCAGGACGGCCGGGTCCTGGATGAGGCCCTTGTCCTGATCCCACTTGCCGAGCACCATGTCGCCGTTTACCAGCTTGACCAATCTGATATCGTACATTGTCACCTCGTCGAGTTTTTGGGGCCCGCAACCGCACGAAACGCGCGCTGGGCCAAAGAAGAAATGATTAAGAGCTGCGCTGGGCACTGTCAAGGTCGCCCCCCTCCCGCCCTTCCCCCCAGTGATGCTTTGTGGTAGCCGGGGCCAACACTGCGAGGGGACGGACATGAACACACTCGACATCGTCTTTTGCGTCATTCTGGGCTTTCTGGGCCTGCGCGGCATCTTCCGCGGCCTGGTCAAGGAGGTGGCCTCCATCCTGGGCCTGATCCTGGGCTTTGTCCTGGCCAACGTCTTCCACGGCGAACTCGCGCCCCTGCTCGAAAAGCCCCTGGGCGGCCCCGGCCTGGCCAATCTGGTCGCCTATCTCGGCATCTTCCTGGGCACCGTGGCCGTGGTCTTCCTGACGGCCGCCCTGATCCGAAAGATCCTGAAGCTCATCATGCTCGGCTGGCTGGACAGCATCGGCGGCGGCCTCCTGGGCTTCTTCAAGGGGGCGCTCCTGTGCAGCATCATCGTCCTGGCCCTGACGGCCTTCCTGCCCTCCAAGGCCACGATCCTGACGGAGTCGCAACTGGTGCCGTACGTGAACATGTTCAACACCATGCTGGCCGAGACGCTCCCCAAGGACATGCGGGACCAGTTCCTGCTCAAGAGCCGCGAACTGCAGCTTGAATGGGAACGCAACGTCAAGGAAAAACTGAAGGATATCAAAGGAAACACAGGTGCAAAAACATAATTTCGACCGCATCGTCGAGGTCATCGACACCCTGACCGGACCAAACGGCTGCCCCTGGGACAAGGAGCAGACCCCCCAGAGCATGTGCGACTACCTCGTGGAGGAGTGCTTCGAACTGGTGGAGGCCATCCGCCAGAACGACCCGTCCGAGATCGCCGAGGAACTGGGGGACGTCCTTTTCCTGCTGCTCTTCATCGGCCGCTACATGGACCGCGGGATACCGGATTTCCTGCAGACGGCCCTGGCGAACAACGTGGCCAAGATGATCCGCCGCCATCCCCACGTCTACGGCGAAAAGGCCGCCGACGTGGCCGAGGTCATCACCAACTGGGAGAAGATCAAGAAACAGGAGAAGGCCGAGAAGGACAAGGATCCTGGCGTCTTCGCCTCCCTGCCGGCCAGCCTGCCGCCGCTTTTGCGCGCCTACCGCATCAACTCCAAGGCCGCCCGCGCCGGATTCACCTGGCCCACGGACGCGGACCAGGAGGCCAAGCTGGCCGAGGAATGGCGGGAGCTTCAGGACGCCCTGGCCGTGGACGACGCCGCGGCCCGTGAGGAGGAGTTCGGCGACTACCTCTTTTCGCTGGTGGAGTACGGCCGCAGACGCGGCATCAAGGCCAATTCGGCCCTGGCCGTGGCCAACGCCAAGTTTCTGCGCCGCTTTGAGGCCATGGAAAAGCTGGCCGTCGAACGCGGCCTGGAATTGGACAGCCTTTCACTCACCGAGATGGACAAACTCTGGGACGAAATCAAAAGAGACCGCTGAGGATCGATTCTGGACTGTGTTGCTCACCGATTTTGAAGGGCTCATGCAGACGCTACACTTCGCCCTTCAAAATCGGCTCACGCCTTGCCACAATCGATCAGCAGCGGTCTCCTGACGCTTTCACACCATCCATCTCCGACCGGGACTTCGCGAATCCGGATGGGTCGATGCAGATGGCGGCACTGCGCCCGACCACATCTCCTACATCCGCAACACCATCACGTCATTCCCGCGCAGGCGGGAATGCATGCCTTTCCAACCGGATATCGCAAACCCGAAGCTGGATCCCCGCCTGCGCGGGGATGACTCCGTGGCGATGCGCACGCATGCAAGGCGGGCCTCCGCCTCCTCGTCCGGCCGCAACACGCCCAGGCGCAATCCCGGCCGACGGCCTCCTACAAGCCCCTTTCCTTGATGTGCTCCACGAGCTTCTCCAGCACCCGGTCCACGTCGAGGGCGCTGGTGTCGACCATCACGGCGTCCGGGGCGGGCTTCAGGGGCGCCACCACGCGGTTGCGGTCCTGGTCGTCGCGGATGCGGATCTGGGCGCGGATGCGCTCCAGGTCCTCCTCCATGCCCATGGCTTTGAGCTGGGAGAAGCGGCGCTTAGCGCGCACGTCGATGGACGCGTCCAGGAAGAACTTGTGTTTGGCGTCGGGGAAGACCACGCTGCCCATGTCGCGCCCTTCCGCCACCAGGGACGTCATGCGTCCGATGGCCTGCTGGTTGCGGCGCAGAAAGTCGCGCACCACGGGGATGCGCCCGAGGTGCGAGGCCCACAGCCCCACCTCCTCGGTGCGGATCTGCGGCGAGAGCGGGTAGCCGTTCAAGAGCAGCTCCGAATTCTTCCCTACCCCCTCCAGATCGAAATCCAGGCGATTGAGCTCCGGCACAAGCTGGTCCACGGGCCGCTCCCAGGCGCCATCCCCGAAGGCAAAGGCCACGGAACGGAACATGGCGCCCGTGTCCAGGTAGGCGATGCCCAGGAGATCGGCCAGCCGTGTGGCCAGCGTGGTCTTGCCGACCCCGGCCGGCCCGTCAAGAGTGACGATGGTTATCACGCAGCACCTCCGCTGTTTTGACCAGAAATTCACGGTTCTCATCCTCGTTGCCGATGCTGACCCGGAGTTTCCCGGGCATGCCGTAGCTGGCCAGAGGCCGGATGATGACCCCGCGCTGTAGCAGCCCCTCGAACAGGGTCCGCGCGTCCATGGGCGGGTCGAACATCAGGAAGTTGGCCTGGGACGGCCGGACCGTGCAGCCCATGGCCGTCAGCTCACGCGTCAGCAGCTCCCGGCCCTCGCGCACCACGCGCAGGGTCTCGGACAGGAAAATATCGTCCTCCAGGGCCGCCAGCCCCGCCTGCTCGGCCAGGATGTTCACGCTGAAGGGCAGCTTGACCCGCAGCAGCAGGTCCGCCAGCCATTCGGGCATGACGCCGTAGCCCAGGCGCAGCCCCGCCAGCCCGTACATCTTGGAGAAGGTGCGCAGGATGACGAGGTTCGGGATCTTGCCGAAGTGCGGCAGCATGGTGAACTCGTCCAGGGGCTCGGCGAAATCGACGTAGGCCTCGTCCACGACCAGCAGCGCCCGCGGGGGCAGCTTGGCCGCCAGGGCGACCAGTTCGTCGGCCCGACAGGCGTATCCCGAAGGGTTGTCGGGGTTGGTCACGAAGACCAGGGCCGTGTTCTCGTCCGTCAGGGACAGGAGCGCGTCGAAGGGAAAGGAAAAGTCGGCGTTCAGGTCGGTCTGACGGAATTCCAGCCCGCACAGCCGCGACTGCACGTCGTAGATGCTGAAGCACGGCCTGAAGGCGACGACGTTGTCGATGCCCGGCCGCGCCACCACGCGCAGCAGCAGGTCGATGATCTCGTCGGAGCCGTTGCCGGCCACCACGCAGGACGCCGGCACGCCCAGATGCGCGCCGATGGCCTCGCTCAGGGCCGGGGAGCCGGCCTGGGCGTAGCGGAAGGCCAAGGGGGAGGCCGAGGCCAGGCGCGCCTGGACCACGGGCGACGTGCCCAGCGGGTTCTCGTTGCTGGCCATCTTGATGACCCGCGACAGCCCGTAGCGTTTCTTGATCTCGTCGATGCTCAGGCCCGGAGAATAGGGCTTGAAGCCCTCCATCTCCGGCCGCACAGGAACCTTGGTCATATATTCTCCTTGATGCGCCGCATGGGGCATGCGGCGCGCAGTGTCACGTATCCTGCCATTCTTCAGTCCGCATCTGCGACCAGCACCGACCGTACGGCAGCGGCCACCAGCGGGAACTCCTCGTCCATGAGGGTCCGCGGGTCGAGACAGAAGCGCCCGTCCTCCACCCGGCCGATGACCGGGATGTCCGTGGCCAGAAGCCCCTGGCGCAGGGCCTCCACATCCATGGCAGCGGGCGCGACCGTCACCAGGCTGGTGGGCAGGTCCTGCTCCGGGAAGGAGCCCCCGCCCACGCGCGAAAATCCGGGTTTCACCCCGACCGTCGCCAGCCCGGCCATGTCCTTGGATAGCCGACGCCGCAGACGCCTGGCCCTGGCCAGCAGCTCCTCGCGGCCGGCCGTGATCATGGCCAGGGTCGGCACCTTGCGCCGCGCCAGCTCCGGGTCGAGGTAGAGGCGAAGGGTCGCCTCCAGGGCGGCCAGGGTCATCTTGTCGATGCGCAGGGCGCGATTGAGCTGGTTCTTCTTGATGCGGTCGATGTACTCCTTGCGGCCGACGATGATGCCGGCCTGGGGCCCGCCCAGGAGCTTGTCGCCGCTGAAGGAGACCACGTCCACCCCGCACTTGAGCACCTGCTGCACCGTGGGCTCGGGCATGAAGCCGTAGGGCGAAAAATCGAAGAGGTTGCCGCTGCCCAGGTCCTCGAAGACCGGCAGGCCGCGCTCGCGGCCCAGGGTCGCCAAGTCGGCCGCGTCGACCTCCTTGTGGAAGCCGATGATGCGGTAGTTGGAGGTATGGACCTTCATGAGCATGGCCGTTTCGTCGCCGATGGCCTCCTCGTAGTCGCGCAGGTGGGTGCGGTTGGTGGCACCGACCTCGCGCAGCACGGCCCCGCTCTTCCGCATGACCTCGGGGATGCGAAAGGACCCGCCGATCTCCACGAGCTGCCCGCGCGAGACCACGACCTCGCGCCCCTTGGCCAGGGTGTCGAGGACCAGCAGCACGGCCGCGGCGTTGTTGTTGACCACAAGCCCCGCCTCGGCCCCGGTCAGGCTGCAGAGCAGCTTTTCGACGTGGGAGTAACGGCTGCCGCGCTGCCCCGTCTCCAGGGCCAGCTCCAGGTTCGAGTAGTGCCGACAGCCCAGGGTCACGGCCTGCACGGCTTCGTCGGCCAGGATGGAGCGGCCGAGATTGGTATGGATGACCACGCCCGTGGCGTTGAGGACGCGTCTGAAATGCGGCCGTGAGGCGAAACGCACGTAGGCGCGGGCCCTGGAGCACAGGGCGGGCAGGGTCAGGTCGGATTCGGCGGCGATGGCCCCGGAGCGGATCTCCTCGCGGCAGAGGTCCAGAAATTCGCCCACGAGATCCTTGAGGAGCGGGCGCGGCAGACCGGCCAGGCTCTGGTCCTGCTCCAGTTCGTGCAGAAAGCGGTCCACCGACGGGATGTGCCGAAAGAGTGATGACACCGGGATCTCCTTAGGGTTCAAGATGTTCCGGGTGAAGCTCGTAGTATGCGCCCACAAGGTAGAGGGAGCCGCAGACGAGAGTCTTCACCTCCCCCTGCAAGGCCGCTCCCAGGTCCGGCGCGACTCGCGCCCGAGGCCCGAGGAGCGCGGCCAGATCTTCGGGGTCGCTGGCCCGCTCCAGGGCGAGCTTGGGGACCACGATCTCGTCCGCGAGGCCCCGCAGCCTAGCGAGGATGGCCGGCTCCAGGGTCTTGTCGCGCATGGCCTGGAACACGAGGCGCTCGAAACGCTCCCCCGACCCTTCCAGGGCGTCGCACAGGGCGGCCAAGCCCATGGGGTTGTGGGCACCGTCCACGAGAACGTTGCCGTGACGGCGGAATCGCCCGGAAAAACGCGTCCTGCCAAGGACTTGTGTACACAGACCCGCGTCAAATTGCCAGCCTCCGCTGCGCGCCAGACGGCTCCAGGCCAGCAGGGCCAGAGCGGCGTTGCCGAGCTGATACGGCGGGTGGCCGGGCAGCAGGTCCGGGGTCAGCAGGACAGGCCCGGATTCCGTCGGGATGCGGAACCCGGCTTCGACGCGGCAATCGTCCAGACACAGAAAATCACGCCCCGCGCCCGCCGCACGAAAGATTTCCATGACCTCAGGCTCCTGCGGACCCGTCACCGCCGGGCAGCGCCCCAGGGCTCCGGCCTTGTCGCGGGCGATGTCGGCCAGGGCCGGCCCCAGGACATGCTCGTGGTCCATGCCCACCGGCGTCATGACGGCCAGATCGGCGTCCACGGCGCAGGTCGCGTCATGGGTTCCGCCGAGCCCGGCTTCCAGCACGGCCAGGTCGAGCCCTTCGCGGCCGAAAATCCGCAGGGCCATGACCGTCAGCAGCTCGAAATAGGTCAACCCCACGTCCGCGCAGGCGCCCATGACCGCGTTGGCCTCCTGGAGCCAACGCTCCTCGGGCAGCATGCGCCCCCGGACGCGGATGCGCTCGCGCACCCCGACCAGATGCGGGGAGATGTACAGCCCCGTCGACAACCCGTGCCCGCGCGCCAGGGCTTCCAGAAACCCGGACGTGGACCCCTTGCCGTTGGTCCCGACCACATGGGCGACCATCCGCCCCGGCCTCCCGAGGCCGAGCCGCCCCAGAGCCTCGTGCATGCGCGACAGCCCCAACTGCATGGAAAAAAGCCCCAGACCGTCGAGATACTCCTCGAACCCGGCAAAAGAAACGAACTTCATGACCGCTCACAGGCTCCAACAGTGAAAAACACGCTCCGGCGGCCCGCAACCCGCCGGCAATCCCCACCCGGGCAGCTTTCATAAAAGGTTCCCCACCCGGCGGCAACTGAAATCCCGCAAGCCTCCGCTTGACTTTCAGAGCCGCAATCAATACCCAGTTTTCCTCTCACGCGCGCCAGTAGCTCAGGCGGATAGAGCAATTGCCTTCTAAGCAATCGGTCGGGGGTTCGAGTCCTCCCTGGCGCGCCACAAAATCAAGGGCTTACAGAAAAAACCTGTAAGCCCTTTCTATTTCCCCCACCATATCCCCCACCTCAAAAAGCCCGGCCAGCCTCGATTTTCGGCCGGTGGGGGACAATCACAGTCCCAACATGCGCCGCACGGCCGCGGGGTTCCTGCGAATGTGATTGAACACAACCTGTTCGCCCTCGGTCCCTGACAACTCGTTGGCGATGGCGCCCTTGCCTATGGCGTTCACCACCTTGGTGCCTCGCTGCGCCCTGGTGGCCTGGGCAATCTCACGCAACACGGCCATGATCTCGCCGTTCGATGCCCCGCCGCCCATGGCTTCCATTTGGCCCTTCGTGAAGACGCCCTCTCCCTTCTGCAGGATGGCCGGGAATTCGTCCGGCATGAGGCCACTGTGGAAGCGGGGAGCGCCCGCGAATGTCTCCGCAGGCACCGGACGCATAAACGACGCCTCAGAACCCACGATGCCGCCGCCATGGTGCCCAACCGAGTAGTAGAGGCCAGACGCGCCGGACGGGGCCACGGACGGGTTTAACGTGCTTCCGCCGCCGAAGTATGCGGACGCCGCCGACATTCCGACCTTGAGCACGTCGTTAAGCCAGTTGTAGCTCTCGGACGCCAGGGACTTGAAGGCCAGGCGGGCAATTTCGGCGTTGATGTGGCTCACCAGGTCGGAGAACTCCGCTTTGCCGGTCCGCACGTACTCGACGATCATGTCTTCCATCCCCTGGAAGGCCGTACCCATGACGTCCTCGACGGCCGCCGCTGCGTTGCCGGCCTCGTCGGCGTAGGCCTGCAGGGCCCTCGTCGCTCCATCCTGCCAGTCACGGGAAATGGCGAGCTTTTCAGCGGCCACCCACCGGGCCACGGCCACCTCGTCGGCGCCGGCCTTGAGGTAGGCGGCCGCCTGCGCGTCAATCTGAGCCTTTTTGAATTCCGTCTCTCCGAGGACCACGGCCTTGAACTTGTCGGCGAACTCGGTCACGAGCTGCAGGTCTTGTTCCAGTGCCCGCTGGTTCGTGGCCACGGAATCGGCGATGGCCTTGACGCGCGCGTTCTCGTAATCCGAACCCCACTTGTCGATGGCCTCGGCCGCCTTCCGGCCATCCTCCAGCATCTTCTCGTAGGCCTTCTGTGCCGCCTTCGTGGCCCGGTCAGCCGCCGCCTTTTCCGATTTGCTTTGGGCCTTGGGTTCCGCCACGGTCGCCGCCGGAGCGACGTATGCGGGCATAACCATATCACGGTTGACCTTCGCGCGGTATTTGCTCGGGTCCATGGGTTCCATGGCGAGCCCGTCCCAAATCCAGTGGGTCTTGCCTTGCTGAACCTGGGCAATCATGGCGTTCAAGCCCGCAATGGCTTCCGTGACAAGGTTGATTCCTGCCACGGCCGACTCGCTGTGGAACATATTGTTCTTCAGGTCGGTCCATTCCTCGGACAGGCCATTGACCGCAGCTTGGGCACTCTCCAAGGCCGCCGTCTGGGCCGCTTGGCCGTAGACGCGCTGGAGCTCGGCCGCCAACTTCGGAAGCAGATCGTCAGCCATGACTTGGCCTTCGGCCACCATCTTATTGAGTTCGGCCGTCGAGACGCCCATGGCCCTGGCCGCCAACTGGAACGCGCCCGGAAGTCGGTCGCCCAACTGCCTACGCAATTCCTCCATGCTCACGGTGCCCTTCGAAATCATCTGCTCCATGGCAAAAAACGTGCCCTTTGTCTGGTCGACGGAAAGTCCCAACGCCGTTGACGCGGCCGTGACTGCCGAGAATATCTTGCGGGTTTCCTCGCCTTCAAGCGTCGTTCCTCGGGCGGCCGCCGTCAGTGATTTGAAGGCCGGGGCCAATTCGTAGAAATTTTGTCCGAGTCGGCTTGCTTCGTCCCGGAGCCATCCCATAAGTTCCGCGGCGCCGGCCTCGCTTCCCGTGATGGCCACGAACGAGCGCTGCAGCGAATCCATAGCTATGCCGCTGTCGAGGACGGCCTTGCCAAACCGCGCCACGGCGTCAACGCTCAAATATGCAAGCGCAGTGCGCGCCGCCATGCCCAACATGCCCGCGGAATCGGCCGCGCCGCTCATGCCGTCGGCCACGCGCCGGACCGCCAGGGCGTCGACACCCATTTGGGCGCCTAAACGCTGGATCTCGTGGCGGGTCAGCCCCGCGGCCTGGGCAACCGACCGCAGCGCCCGTTCCTGAACCTGGGCCGCTTTCGTCTGGAGCATCCGCGTCTGAAGTTGCGAGAACTCGGCCGCTGTCAACCCCGTGAGCCGCTGCAACTGGCCGAGGTCCACCCCGAGGGCGTCGAATTCCTTGCCGGTCAATTTCGACGCGTTGTTGAGCTTGGACAAGTCCGCAATCAGCGCGTTGATGCCGTTCCCTGCCTGCCGAGGGGAGAGGGCATTGTTCAGGGAGTTGGACATATCCGTGGCCGCCCCGTTCACGATGCCGCGCGCGGTGTTCAGGTCCGCCCGGAGTTGGGTATAATCGCCTTGGATTTCAACAAAGATGCCGGGAATTCGGATAGCCACGGCGCACTCCTATTGTTTTTTTTTGAAAAAAACCCGCCCCAGATTTCTCCAGGGCGGGCTCAAACCTCCACGCTTTGCTCCAAGCGCCGCGCCTCGGTTTGATGTGTCCATGAGGTAGTAGGACGCTTCCAGCGCCGAACTGCAGGGCCAGCGCAAGAAATTTCTTAGTCCACGATGGCCGACGCGCCGACGCCGTAGCGCAGATCTGAAAGCAGGTAGACCGCACTGGTCACATTAAGCGCGTTGCTGGCGGCCGTCTTCACGGTGATGCAGTCGAAGCCGTTGGCCACGTCCAGGGACGCGGCGTCGATTTCGAAAGCGACCAACTTGTGCTTCAGGGTCGCGCTCGTGGTGTAATCCACGTCGTCGGTCTGCCGAACCCAGGCGTCGCTCGTGGCGGAATCGGCGACCAAATAGATGGGCACCGCGTTGGTGATGACCTTGGAGTCGGTGCCGGCAACGACGGTCGCCTGCTCGATAGTGATGGCCACAGGGTCGGCGTGGCCCTGTGCGACGTGGACAAGCACCGTGACGTGCCCGGCCTTTTTCAAGGATATGTAGTCGCCGGTAATGGCCGCCCCCACTTGGGGGGCGATGGCCTCAACGATCTTGACGTGTTCAGATATGTTCATGGCCTACCTCGCTTCCAGCATCACGAACGGGGAAAGCGTGTTCGAGCCCTTGAGCGGCGTGATAGGCTTGTCGTGGAGTGGCTGGCCGTTGTTCCGCATGATGAACCGGAAGGCAGTCTCGTCGGTCAGGAACTTCACGTGGATGGACTCGGCCTCCTCGACTCCGCCCTTCTGAATCAGAAGATACTGGCTCCAGTCGGCAAGCACGATGTCTCCGAGGTCGCCCAAGGTCTCGCAGAACTCCACCGGCACGATGGGCAGGGAGAACAGGGCGCCGAAGGGATTGCCCCGGAAGTCGGGCGTGAACACGGGCTGGTCGCCGACTTTCATGAGCGGGAACTGGGGCAGGCAGTCCTGATTCACGAACCAGGCCGCGTTGCGGATGTTGCCCTTGAAGCGGGCCATCATCTTGACGACGTTTTCCGCCACGATGGTGTCGTTCGCCTGTGCGCCTTCCTTGGCCACGGTAATGGGCAGGGCGGAATTGGTGATGCCCAAGCATTCACCCGCGCCGGAGCCCTGGAAGATTTCGTAGTCGAGCTTGAAGGCCAACTGCTCACGCAGCACGCGCTTCGTATAGGCGGCCATGGCGGGCGCGTCTCTGAGCATCCGGTTGGTCACATAAACCAGTCCGTACAAGTCTTCCAGGCGCAATTCGCGCTCCTTCAGCTTGGCCTTGCCGCTGGAGGACATCAGGTCGGCTTCGCCCTTGCGGTAGACTTGGACGCCGTTGATTTTGCCATCCGAGCGGTCACGATCATCCGCGGCCAAGTAGCTGTAGGAATCGGCGTTTGGGCCGATGGGCTGGATGGAGCACCGGGACGAAAAGACGCCGGTCTGAATGGCCGTGGTGGCGATGTCGGCCGCTTTGTCAGTCTCCACCAGATAACCGCCCTCGGAGGGGGTGCTGGTATTGCCGCCAGCCGCGTTGACGATCTGCTGATACCTTTCAGCGGCCGCGCTCTTGGCCCGCATGTCCGTGCCCGTGGTCATGGCCATGACGTCGAGCATCTGCTCGCCCAGGTCTTTGTAGACGCGGGGCTGGTTGACGATGGAAATGCTGGCTTCGCCGGCACTGCCGGCCACAAAAAGAGCGTCCTGGGGGTCGGAGAGACCGTCCAGGCGCATGACTGCCTGGATGCGGGATTCGATTTTTCTGGCGTCGTTCATCAGACCGTCAAAGGCCTTCTGGTCTTCGGGGCCGAAGTCGGTTTTCATCTGAAGGGCGCGGGCCAGGGTCACTTTGTCGGCCAACGTTTCTCGAAGGGTCATGAGGTCCATGTGAAACTCCTTTTTTGCGAAGTTAAAAATTGTTCAGGGAAAGTTCAGCCAGGGCCAGGGCGCGGGCGCGTCGTTCTTTGTCCGGGTCCGCCGCTTGGCCGGGCGTGAAAATCCGGTCCACGAATCCGTGGTGGAGGGCTTCCGCCGCCGTGAACCACGTTTCCGCGTTCATCCACTCGCGAATCTGCTTCTCCGGCTTGCCGGTCTTGGCCCGGTAGGTCTGCACGATGTTGTTCGTGGTCTGACGAAGCAGGGCAGCATAATTGAGCATTTCCTCTTCGCCGCCGGCGCAGACGCCCCAGCTATTGTGGATCATGAACGCGCCGCCGGATGCCATTTCCACCTCGTTGGCCGCGATGGCTAGGCCCGTTGCTGCGGACGCGCAAAGCCCGTCGACATGGGCAATGACCTTTGCAGGGTGTTGGGCGATGGCAACGCGCATTGCTTCAGCGTCGAGAACTGCACCACCAGGGGAGTTGATGCGCAGATGAATGGTTTTCGCCGTGATAAGGGCGAACTCCGGCACCCATTCGCGGGGGTCGATGCCAAACCAACTCCCGATGGCGTCGTAGATGTAGAGCGTGGCCTCAGACTTGGCCGCGTTGAATGTAGGGGCGGGGCTTGTCAGGACGGGCTTGCCAGCCTTCTGCCGGGCCAGGGCCTCGGACTCGGCCCGGGCCAGCAACTCACGCGCAGAGAGTCGGGCGCTCATCGGGGGCCACCTTGCGGGAGGCTGTGGCCGCGCATGTGGTGTTCCGTCATGGCGCGAGCCAGGTCCACTTCGGTCAACTGTCCGCGCTCCACCAAGATGAGGAGAGCTTCCAGCAGTTCGCCCTGGGGCAGGCCAGCCTTGGCGGCCTCGACCTTCAAGCGCTTGGCCGTGGCAGGGGTCAGCCTGATTCCATGGATTTTTTTTTCAGTCATAAAGGGCCTCCGTTCGTTGAGGCCCTTGTGCAACAGATCAAACGTGTTCAACTCCCCTGAACTCGTTCGCGGGGTCGCCGCCCGACCTCCTCCACGATCTCTGCCGGGCTTATTTTGTGGCCAGTGTGGCCAGGCTTAACCGTTGGTGCGTCTAGGTTTTCGGCCACTGGTTCATTTGAACCAGCCTTGGCTCGTAGAACCTTGCTCTTGATCGTTTCCGGATTCACCTTCGCCTCAAACACCTTCTCAATCTCCGCAGCGCCGCCCAAAACCGCCCTGATTTTGACAACGCAAAAATTGTAGAGGGCACGCCGGTCTTGGCGCGAGTCTTGCGAAGATTCGCCCCCCCCCGGGCCGGATCGTCCGCACCCCGCAGGCCCGCGCCTCGCATCGCCACGCGCCCGCCGTGGCCTCGCAGGGCCATTGCCCGACAGATGGGCCACCCGCCTGGACGCGCCCCGGAGACGGGCGAACAGGGGGCACGAAAAAAGCCGCTTTTCAGCGGCTTCCTGGGTCAGGCCCTGGCCTCGCGTTGGATCTCTTGGCGCACGCACCAGACGCGCTTCTGTGGCACCCCGAGGGACTGGGCAATCTCGGCGTCCATGCGCCCGGCCCGGACCATGGCCTCGATGACCTCACGCCCGACCTTGGGCTTCCGCCTGGGCCTGGACAGTCCGAGGTCGCGCTTGACCTCGCCCACGAACCGCGCCGAAACGCCGACCTCGGCCGCAACGTCGCGGATGGATGCGCCAGCCTCCAGCAACTCGGCCACGCGGACCTTGCGGGGCTCCGGGCGAATGGCCGACGTGGGCAGAATAATATCCTGCCCGCCATAGGTCGCGGAGAGGGCTGCCGCAGGCCCGGCGCCTATCAACTCCACGAGGTCGGGGTGCGGCGCCCGTGCCCGGACGTACAAGGGCCGGGATGCCTTTTCCCGAAGCAGGATTGCGGCCGCCTCTTCGCCGACGATCTCAGCCAGCCGAGCGGCCGGGCACCATGTCGCGCTCATTTTTAGGCCTCCACCATGTTGATGATTGTCTGGGCAATCCCGACCACGGCCTTGCTCCACCAGCAGGGCCAGGCACCCGCGCCATGGATCCGGTGCAGGTCGGCCAGCCACTTCTCGGCCTCGGCCCTGTCCATGGCCGGGAACGCCTCGCTGTGAGCCTGCAGGAAGCCCCGGCACCGCTCGACGTGATGCAGGGTCCGGCGTAGCGCCGTGGCCCGCTCAGGGCTCCAGGGAAGGGCACACAAGGGCAGGATCCAGCCGCCGACGTTCACCAGGTTGACACCGTGCTCCCGGCACTGACACGCTAGGTGGGCGACCTTCAGTAGTTGGTCCTTGTCGTCGGGCGGGTCGATCAGTCGGAAGGGGTCACGCGCCATTGCCTGCACCCTTCCGCGCCGCCTTACGCTTCTCCCGGCACCGCCGCCGGAAGTCCTGGGACCACTTCAGAGGCATCGGCCCGTCCAGCACCTTCACGTCCGCGTTGCAACTGCAGGCACCGCCAGCGAAGATTCCGCAGTCGTCGTCATGGAAGACGCCAACGTGTTGAACCGTTCCGGGCTTGAGGGACATCTCCAGATTCAAGAGTTTTTCGAAGTAGGCCATGATTGATTCCTATATTGCCGGGTCGGTCGTGCACCGCCCGTGAAGGTTTTCGCCAAAGGGGAAGGTTGCTTTCCCTGGCCAGTTTTTCGCCAGTTTTTCATTTTCAGAGGGGGGGGGTAAAACTGAAAAACTGAAAAACTGATTTGGTCCTCGAAAATCTCTAACTCAATGTAATGACTTAGTTTTTCAGTTTTTCAGTTTTTACAGTTTTTACAGTTATTCAGTTTACCCCCCCGACAGGGATTTTTGAAAAACTGAATTTCCATGAGTCGTTTTTCAAAATGAAAAACTGACCAATCAGCGCACAACCCCGTAAGATTTTCGGTTGTACTGGCCCTCGTCTCGAATAAAAATCTGCCCTGGCTTGGCGTGATATTCCGATATGGCGCACGCCTGAAGAACGCCGCGCACTCGATGATACGACACGCCCGGCACACTCATAAAATGGTCCGTAATGAGCACTTGGTTGACCGGCTCGGGCTGTTCAAGAAGAAA
>NZ_KE386805.1:0-45260 GCF_000428825.1 Desulfomicrobium escambiense DSM 10707
TGCGGCGATCTCCTTCATGACCTCGATTTCAAGGTCCCGTTCCGCAAGGATCTTCTTTAGCCGCGTGTTCTCTTGTTCCAGCAGGCGCAGCCGCTTCACGTCATCGGCGGACATGCCGGCAAATCGCTGGCGCCACGTATAGATCGTCTGCTCGCTGATTCCATGCTTCTTGGCTACCTGGGCCACCGGGCTGCGGTCAGCTTCGCGCAGGATGCCCACCATCTGCTCTTCGGAAAATCGTCCCTTTTTCATCTGTCCCCTCGTGGTTGAGGGGGAAACCTATCTCAAGTTTCGACTGGTCTGAAAAGAGCCGGGCAGGTCAACGGCAGCGGAGTTGCGGCCTGATTTTGACGAGATAACCAGAAAGGAAACGGGTGGAGCATGAAGCAGTATGATGTCATCGTTGTTGGCGGTGGACCGGCGGGCGGCGGGGTGGCCGCACCTTTGGCGCGGGCGGGGAAGAAGGTCGCGATGATCGAGGCCGTCGCGTATGGCGGGGTGTGCCCGCTCAGCGGCTGCAACCCGAAGAAGGTCCTCATGAGCGGCGCCGAGGCCATGCACATGGCCGCCGGCATGACCGGAAGCGGAATTTCGGGCGGCATCTCCATCGACTGGCCGGAACTCATGCGTTTCAAGCAATCCTTTGTGGACCCGGTCCCCGAGAGTGCGCGCAAGGCTTACGAAGGCATGGGCATCGAGACGTGGCTGGGCTTTGCGAAGTTTGTCGGCCCGCACGCAGTGGAGGTCAACGGCGAGACGCTCACCGCGCCGCACGTCTGTATCTGCGTGGGGCAGGAATCGAGCCCGCTCCCAGTTCCCGGCGGCGAGGGTCTGCCCGTCAGCGACGACTTTCTGAACCTGAAGAACTTGCCGCATCGCATCGTCTTCATCGGCGGCGGGTTCATCGCCTTCGAATTCGCGCACATCGCCCGCATGGCCGGCGCCGAAGTGGTCCTCATCAATCGCTCCGACCGCGTTCTGCGGCAATTCGATCCCGTGTTGAGCCAGGCGCTTGTCGAGGCATCGAGAGCCGCCGGGATCGACATCAGGATGGAACAACCCGTCCAGACCGTCGAGCGCGTGGCCGGCGTTTTTCGCGTGCATTGCGGGGAGAACGGCTCCGATGTCATCGAGGCCGACATGGTCTTCAACTGCACCGGCCGCAGAGCCGCCGTCTCAAGGCTTGATCTCGCGCAAGCCGGGGTTGAGCACGGGCCTGCGGGAATCGCGGTGAACAGCCGCATGCAGAGCGTGTCGAACCCGCATGTCTATGCCATCGGCGACGTCGCCGACCAGGGCCTGGCCCTGACGCCCGTGGCCACCATCCAGGGCCGGGTGGCAGCCGCGAACATCCTGCACCCCGATTCGGCCGAGGTCGATTACACGGGCATCCCGAGCGTCTGCTTCAGTCTGCCGCCTCTGGCCAAGGTGGGATTGCTGGAAGCCGAGGCCCGGGAGCGCGGCCTGGAATTCAAGGTCAAGGAAACCGATCTCGCGGACTCGTTTTCGTGGAAGCGGCTGGGTGAATCGTTCGGCAGGGCGCGGGTGCTCGTCGACGAGCGCAACGACCGCATTCTCGGCGCGCATATTCTCGGGCACAACGCCGAGGAGATGATAAACCTCTTCGCGCTGATCGTCCGTCAGGAAATTCCCGTCTCCAAGGTCAGGGATACCGTGTGGGCATACCCCACCTGCGGGTATGAACTGAAATACATGGTGTGAGGGAGACATTTCAAACCCGCCTGAACACATTCCGCGTCAATCCGGAGTTTGACGATCCGATATAATTGTGCGCTAGTTTCCCACATCAACGGACAGGCATGACGTCTCCGCAGCCCATCTCGACATGTCGGCTGCGCAGACGCGGGACGCACGGTATTCGTCCCCTCGCCTTGACGGGCAAGCCTGCAGAATGGATCGCACCGCCGCCAGAGCGGCATCCGGAGGACGCATGAAGATAGTTTCCCTGGCTACGAGCCTGAAGAAGGGTACGCGCAAGACCAAAGTGGACGAACTGCGTCTGGTCGAGGACCACGGGGTCGAGGGGGACGCGCACGCCGGGCCGTGGCATCGGCAGGTGAGTTTCCTGGCCGCAGAGCAGATCGCGGGCTGCGTCGAGCGGGGCCTGAGCGTGGATTTCGGGGATTTCGCCGAGAATGTGGCCAGCGAAGGCGTGGACTGGAAGACGCTGCCTCTCGGGACACAGGTCAATCTCGGCGACGAGGTGCTGATCGAGATCACGCAGATCGGCAAGGAATGCCACAAGAAATGCGCCATCTACTACCAGGCCGGAGACTGCATCATGCCCCGCGAAGGCGTTTTCGGACGCGTCCTCAAAGGAGGCGCGGTCCGGGTGGGCGACGCGATCAGGATCGGCTGAACGCCGGGCACACGCTCATCCGACGTCAGCAGGTGACACTTCTCCGCTCGTGCAGAGCGCTTCCGACAAGACCTCATCTCTTCGCCGGGGATGCGCGCACCGCCATCCCCGGCCGTTTCCCGGCCGGGGACGAACGCGGCGTATGACACGCATGCGCCGCTTCCCCCCACACATGCGGTCCGACAACAACCCGTCATACATCAGGATTTGTTGACAGCGCGAAAAAATGGGCTGTAATGCCCTTCGTTGCAGATCATGTCCGTGCGGCCCCACAGGCTTCCGGGTTTTCCCGGCCGCCGGCCCCGGAGCATGTTCCCAAGTCCCGCACTGCATGAACCGGGAGGGTTCCATGAGTCCCGAATTGGCCAAGCCTTTCATCAACGCGACCAAGCACGTGCTCCTGAACACCGCGGCCCTCGAAGTCATGGCGGGAAAGCCCTACGTCAAGCAGGACCGATCGGCGTCGGGCAGCGTCTCCGCCCTCATCGGCATCACCGGCGACTGCCGGGGCATGTTCGCCATCTCCTTTGACCGCAGCACCGCCGTGCATATCGTCCGCCAGATGCTCGGAGACGCCATCGAGGACATCGTGCAGGACGTCCAGGACGCCATGGGCGAGATCACGAACATGATCTCCGGCCACGCCCGACTGGGCCTCGTCGACATGGGCCTCAAGCTGCAGGGCTCCACCCCGTCCGTGGTCATGGGCGACAACCACACCATCTCCTACCGCGCCTCGTCCAGGGCCATCGCCATCCCCTTCTCCTGCCAGGCCGGCTCCTTCACCCTGGAATTCTGCTTCGACTAGCCCCCCCTGCCGCCGCCCTTTTCGGATTGCCGAGCACGAATCGGATATCCTACGCGCATGGAAGCCGTTAGATGACGTTGCAGACGCGACACATCCGGACGACATCCATATACTCAAGCACCTGAAGAGGCACGCCGTGAAGAACGACGCATACGCATCCGAAACCGACCGCTGGCGGGCCGTGGCCGAGCGCGACCCGCTGGCCGACGGGGCCTTCGTCTACGCGGTCCTGACCACCGGGATTTATTGCCGGCCGCACTGCGCGTCGCGCCGCCCCAGGCGCGAGAACGTCCGTTTCTTCGACACGGGCGGACAGGCCGAGGACGCGGGCTTTCGCCCCTGCCGGCGCTGCGCGCCCGATGCCGAAGCAGCCCCCGACCGCGCGGCCGAAGCCGTCGTGCGGGCCTGCGGCCTGATCGAAAACGCAGAGCGCCCCCCGTCCCTGCGGGAACTGGCCACAGCCGTCGGCCTGAGCCCGGCGCACTTCCAGAGGCTCTTCAAGAGGCACCTCGGCGTCAGCCCCAAGCAGTACGCACAGGAGAAACGGCTGGAGCGCGTGCGCGGAGCCCTGCGCCAGGACGGCAGCATTACGTCCGCCGTCTACGCCGCGGGGTTCGAGTCCGGCAGCCGTTTCTACGAGAGCGCGGCGAGCGCCCTCGGCATGACGCCGTCGGAATTCCGCAGGGGCGGCGAAGGCACGGCCGTCTCCTACGCCATCGTCCGGACCTCCCTGGGCCTGGCCCTCATCGCGGTCACGGACCTCGGCGTCTGCCGTATCGACTTCGGGGACGACCCGGAAACCCTCGCCGCCCGCCTGCGGGACGCCTTTCCCAAAGCCCTGCTCCGAGCCGCGGACCCGGCCCTCGAAGACCGAATCGCCCAGGCCCTGGAGTGCCTGGAGGAGCCGCAGCGCGCCGCCGACCTGCCTCTGGACATCCGGGGCACGGCCTTCCAGCGCCAGGTCTGGGCCGCCCTGCGCGCCATCCCGCCGGGAACGCGGACGACCTACACGGAAATCGCCCGGCGGATCGGCAGGCCCTCGGCAGTGCGCGCCGTGGCCAACGCCTGCGCGGCCAACACCATCGCCGTGGTCGTGCCCTGCCACCGCGTTCTGCGCGGAGACGGCGGCCTCGGCGGCTACCGCTGGGGCCTCGACAGGAAACGGGCCCTCCTGGAACGCGAAGCGCAACGGGACGAATGACCATTCTGCGGCGCGCTTCCTCCGGCCGCCCCCGGCACATCGCTTGCTCTCCTGCCCCGCACAGGAGACAACACCATGCTATTCTTACAATTTTGGAAATCCAGAAATAAATCAGACGATACCCCATCCGCCGTCTCCACAACGGCGCCCGATACCTGCACCGACGCGGCCCTGCTCGACGCCGTGGCCGGGGCCATCGCCCTGCAGAGGCTGGCCGCACCCCTGAACGACATGGGGACGCGGCTCAAGGCCACGACCGAGAACGGACTCAGGCAGGTCGCGGCCATCGGCTGCCATGCCGACGCCGTGGCCGAGCGCGCGGATACCGTAGAGGGCCATGCGCGACGGCAGGCCGAGGTGGCGGAGGAAGCGGCGGGACACATGGTCCGCCTGGAGACACGGCTCGGGGAGGTCGAACGGCGGGTGGGCGAACTGTCCGCCGCCATGGCGGAACTGCTCGGCTTCGTCGCCACGGTCGAGACGCGCACCAAGGGCATCGGCTCCATTGCCCATGCCATCCGCGACATCGCCGCCTCGACCAACATGCTGGCCCTGAACGCGACCATCGAAGCCGCCCACGCAGGGGCCGCGGGCAAGGGCTTCGGGGTCATCGCCAACGAAATCCGCAACCTGTCCCACCAGACCATGGACGCCACGGCCCGCGTCGACAACCAGAAGGACGACATCGAGAAGAACGTCGGGGCCATGGTCGAGGCCGTGCGCCGCGTCGAGGGTCTGGTGGGCCGGATGCACGCGTCCATGGCCGACTGCCTGGAGGATGCGCGGGTGGCCAGACCGCGCGTCGAGGAGGGAGGCCTGCTGGCCGCGGACCTGCGCGGCCAGAGCCAGGGCATCGTCGAGGCGGTCGGGGCGGTGCAGGAAAGCCTCGCATCCCTGCACGACGGCAGCGCCACCCAGGCGTCCGAGGCCCTGGCCCTGGCCGATCACGCCCGCCAGGTCAACGAAACCTCGGAGGGCCAGCTCGCGGCCGTGGGCCGTCTGCGCTTCGCCGCCCACGACCGGGCCCGGCGGTCCGTCGAGGAACTGGTCCGGGGCGAGGACGTGCGCGGCATGATGCGACCCCGCGTGGAGGCGGCCCTGCGCCGCGCCCTGGCCCAGGGGCTCTTCGAACTCCTCTATGTGACGGACGCCGGCGGCCGGCAGATCGTCGACAACATCGGGCACGTCGTAACCGCCTATGGCGACTCGGGGCTGGGCAAGGACTGGTCCGGACGGCCGTGGTTCCGTCATCCGTCCGGGAAACGGCAGACCTACGTTTCGGATTTCTACCGTTCGGCCGCCACGAACGCCTACTGCCTCACGGTCTCCGCCCCGATCTTCGACGCCGCCGGAAACCTTGCCGGTGTCCTGGGAGCGGACATCGACCTGGGCAAACTTGTCGAACTCGCCCGCGCGGACCAGTGCCGGCAGACCGGCAATTGACGTTTTTGAAAGACAACATGGCGGAATTTGACGAATTGGTACAAACACTTAGGACGGGAGGACGTCCGGCGGGCGGCGCGCCCTCGCGGCGGGACCGCTACCAGTGTCTCCGCGGGCCGTGGCCGTACCACCGGTGCGGACGGCTCCAGTATCCCCGGTGCCAGGCCCAGTGGTCGTCATACCACATCCACGCGCCGCGCACCCAGACATACCCTGGACCGGGGGCGACGAAGACGGGTTCCGGAACCGGCGCCGGTGGGCAGGAGCGCGACGTACCGGCCACCTCGGCCGAATCCGTCCGGTCCGGCGTGTTGATCATGAAATCGATGACCCGTTCGCTGACTCCCGAATTCTTGAGATCGATGATTTCGGCCGTGTCCAGGTGGTAGACCGTGCGCGAACTGCGGATTTGGCTGATGATCAGGTCGTCGCCCACTCCGGCGCGGGCGAGCTCCTTCACGTCCGACACCTCCAGCGGACGGTCCTCGCGGACCCGCTCATATGTGGCCGGCGCCTGGGCCTGCAGCCGGGCCTCCTGCTGCTCGTCCATGCCGTGGCCGATAAGGCCGCCGGCAATGGCGCCGATGGCCCCTCCCAGCAGCGCCCCCTGGCCGGAATGCGTGGCCAGGCTGCCGATGGCCGCCCCGGCGGCGGCACCGCCCAGGGCCCCGGAACCCGTGTAGTCGGGCCGGCCGCCCGGATACATGCACCCCGTCGCGAGGACGCAGACAAGGCCGGCGGCCAGGATATTTCGTAACGCTTTCATGTGAACTCTCTCGATGTTGATTTTCTCCCGCGCAACGGCGTCGGGAGGCGCATGGGCGTGCAGCATAAATCATGCTGCTGCAACGGCCCTGAACGCAACTTTGCCCGGCCCGGCGCGGGGCTCCCGCAGCCGGTTACCGCGGCAGGCCGCAACTCCATGCGGCGGGTTCCGCCGCGCCCGGACGCGCTTGGTGCACCTGCGTGCACACGGGACTGCACGCGCGCCGAACGCTGCACAAGCCGCGCGGCGTTGCGTTCATCCCGTCCCGGACGCATCGCCGGGAAGACCAGGCGTCCATGGCGACGGGGCTGGCCCTATGCCGAACGGGGCGCGGCGTCAAAGGCGAACCTGCGGGGAGCCGCCTTGATCATTCACGGCCGCGCTGGTATTTTTCTTGATCCGGAAATAGCCCGTCTTTTCCGCCAAGGCCCCCAAAGGAAGCTCCCCAATGACCTTGATGCCGTCCTTTCCGACCGTCTCCGCCGCCTGGGCGGACTCCCCGTGGATCGCCAGCCTGGAGGACGCCCGGCCCTTCGCCGCCGCGGCCGCCCCGTGGGTCGGGCTCATCGTGGCCGTGATCGCGGTCGCGGCACTGCTGACCTCCCGCCGGAACCGGGAAAGACGCGCGGCCCGGAAAACCCGCAAACTCGCCGCATCGCTCCTCGACCCCGCCACATACCGCCAGTTCCACGATGTCGCCTTCCAGACCCGGGAGGGCGCCGTGCATATTGATCATGTGCTCGTCTCGCCTTTCGGCGTGTTCGCTATCCAGAGCATGGACGAGCGCGGCGAGATCGCCGGCAAGGCCTTCGATCCGGACTGGACCCGGACGTTCCGGGGCGAGACGGCCAAATTCCCCAACCCCCTGCGCCCCAACTTCGACCGCAAGCTGGCCTTGGGCAACCTGATCGGAATCGGGGAGGACAAGCTGTTCTCCGTCATCGCCTTCACGGACGAGGCCAAATTCGCCCACCCCATGCCCGACAACGTGACGCGGGGCAAAGGGGTCGCGGACTACGTCGCGTCCAGGAACACGCCGCTCATCTCCGCGGATGACATCGAGGCCATCGCGGCCCGGATCGCGGAAACCGTGTCCAGCCGCCCCGCCACGCCGAGGCCCCGGACGGGCCTGGCCAGACCGAAAGGACGGACGGCAAGCCATCTGCGCTTCATGAACCTGCTCAAGTTCGCCGCCATGGCGTCGGTCCTGGCAGGCGGGGCCCACGTCCTGCACAACACGGCGCAATTCCCGGACATGCCCTTCAACCCCGTGACCTGGCTGACCGGCGAGGCTCCGTCCAAGGCCGAAGTCACGCGGAAGCAGACGATCCGCACCGACGCGGCGCCGCGGTCCGACGCCAACGGCATCCTCAGGATCACGGCCGCCAGGAACACGTCCCTGACCCTGGTCGACGAACAGGACGGAAAAACGGTGCTGAGCCTCGAACTCGGGCCAGGGGAGTCGCGGGAAGTCGAACTGAGGAAAGGCCACTACACGGCCCGCATTGTTCAGGACGGCGCTGTCCGGACGCGTCGGGTGAGTTTCATCGGCGCCAGGGGAGCCCTCGAACTCTAAGGGCCTGAAAAAGCGCGGCGTAGAACCGACCGGCCTCGGGCATCGCTTCGCCCGGCACGCCGCAGCGCTGAAAACGCCGACGCCCCGTTCCGTAAATCCGGGACGGGGCGTCTGGCTTTCCTAAGGGCGGCAAAAGGTCAGCCCAGCAGGTATGTCAGCAATCCGAGTTCAACCGTTATGTCCATGTTCAGGACCACCATGTTCTCCGGCGCCGTCACGGCGCGCGAGGCGAAATAAAGGGCTCCCCGCACGCCGAGCCTGCCGAGCCTGTCGATGACGCCCTGAACCGCGGGCGGCGCGACGGCGACGATGGCCAGGTCGATCCTGTCGGCATCGAGTTCCTGTTCGAGGGCGGCCATGTCGTGGACCGGGATGCCCTCGATGGACCCGCCGGTATGCGCCGGGTCCTGATCGAAGATCTGCACGACTTCGAGGTTGCGCTTCGTGAACGATTCCGAATGGATCAGCACGCTGCCGAACCCCCCCGCCCCGATCAGGACGACGTTGCGGCGGCGGTCCAGCCCGAGAACATGGGCGAGCTGGTCGCGGAGCTCGGACACATGGTAGCCCACCCCCCTGACCCCGAAGGTGCCGAACTCCGCGAGATCGCGACGGACGAGGCTCTGGGTCACCCCTTCGATCTTCTCGAAATCCCTGGACGACACGACCCCGACCCCCTTGGCCTGAAGATGGTCGAGGGTGCGCAGATATGTGGAAAGGCGGCGGATGATCAGGTTCTTCCTGTCCACCCTGGGGCGCTGCTTGGAACGGGTCATGGGATACCTCGTGCGTGAGTCTGAACGGGAAATGGCCGATCGCCGTGTAATCTTACAAACCGATAATTACATCCAACAGCTTAAACATACGGAATATTCTGAGACATTGCCACGAAAAATCGGCCAGCCACGAATGGAACCGAAGCCCTGCCAGCCATAGACATACGGGGAACAAACGAAAACCCGCCATCCCGCAGGAGTTTCCCATGACGAAGTCCGGCATCATCTTCCTGGCCCTGCTCCTCTCCTCCACGGCTTCGGCCGAAGGCATCCTGCAGGTCAAGGGTCATGCCTTCTCCAATGTCCACGCCTGGCAGAAGGGGACGGAGGTGCGCGTCAGCGGGAGAGTCAGCGGGGGCCCCGCCAGGACTCCGTTCCAGGCCGTCATCCACGTCCTGAACGATGAAGGCGGGACCCACAGGGTCACCGTGCGCATGAACAGCTTTACGGGCCAGGGCGAAACCTTCGAATGCGGGTTCAAGTCCAAGAAGCGTTCGCGCTGGTGGCAGGTCAGCCAGATCGAGGTCGTCGGACCCGATCCCGATGAAATCCGCGCTCTCAAAGGGAAGGCAGAAGCCCCGCGTCGGACGCAGACGGCTGCGCCCTCCGGCGCGATGCCCGAAAGCGGCCCGCCGCAATGCTTCCCCCTGGAAGCGGCGAATGCGGGTCCCCTGCCCAAAGTCATTTTCTCCTCACGGCGGCAGGTCTGTGTCACCGTGCGGGCATTGCCCTCAGGCCGCCTCGTTCTCATGAGCAACATAGATCAGAACGTGCCCAAGGAAACCCTGCTGCCCAAAGGTGAATACGCCGCAAAAATAGTGGGGCACGGATTCGTCGCCACCCGGAATTTCAGCGTCTCCGGCAACGGCGTCGAGATTGACTTGAACTAGGCCCGTCCCTGCGCGACCCGGACAGTCATCGCATCGGCCCCCGGGTGCGGCGCGCGGCCTTCGTCATTTCAAGTACCAGCAGGGGAACGGCCCCCAGCGCGAAGAGCAGCAACCCATCCGGCCAGTCGATGGGCACGGTCTTGAGGAAACCGCCCATGTCCGCGTTGTGCTGGCTCAGGACCTGCAGCGCCAGAGTCAACCCCACCACCAGCAGGAGGCTCACGTTGGCCCGCGAGGCCATGCCCCAGATGGGCCTGGTTGCGCTGCGCGCGCCGAAGGAACGCAGCAGTTCCGCGAAGACCAGCACCGTGAAGGCCCAGGAGCGGGCCGTCTCGAAGCCGTCGGCCTTCAGGGCCAGGAGATAGGCCGCAAAGGCCACCGAAGCCGTCAGGACCCCCGTCAGGAGCATGCCCCCGAAGAAACCGCCGTCCGTGATGGACTCGCTGCGCGGACGCGGCCGGCGGGCCATGACCGCGGGGTCGATGGGGTCCGTGGCCAGGCAGAGGGCGGGGAGGCCGTCGGTGACGAGGTTGATCCACAGCAGGTGAATGGGCAGCAGCGGCACGGGCAGGCCGATGACGATGCAGACCGCCATGAGCAGCAGTTCGCCGGTGTTGCCGGCCAGGAGGTACTGCAGGGTTTTGCGGATGTTGTCGAAAATGCCTCTGCCCTCCTCCACGGCGGCCACGATGGTCGCGAAATTGTCGTCGGTGATGATCATGTCCGAGGCCTGCCGCGTGACCTCCGTCCCGCTGCGCCCCATGGCGATGCCGATGTCAGCGCCCTTGACGGCCGGGGCGTCGTTGACGCCGTCGCCGGTCATGGCCACCACGGCCCCGAGCGACCGCCAGGCGCGGATGACGCGCAGCTTGTGCTCGGCCGTGACGCGGGCGAAGACGTCGATGCCGGTCACGCTCCTGGCCAGCTCCCCGTCGCTCATGGCGTCCAGCTCGGTGCCCGATACCGCCGCCCCGGTGTCCGAGATGCCCAGGTCGCGGGCGATGGCCGCTGCCGTGTGCGGGTGATCGCCGGTGATCATGACCACGCGGATGCCCGCCGAACGGCAGGTGGCCACGGCGTCTCTGGCCTCCCGGCGCGGCGGGTCGTGCATGCCGGCGAAACCGATGAAGGTCAGGCCCTGCTCCAGGACGGACGGGTCGGAACAGTACGCTCCGGGGCCGGACGCGCCGGGAGCGGAAGAGTCGGGAGGCCCCGGAGCGAAGCCCGAGCCGCCGCCCGCCCCTGCCGCGGGCAGGTCTTCCCCGGCTATGTCGCGCCAGGCCGAGCCCAGGACGCGCAGGGCGCCGCGGGCCATGCGGCCGTTGCGATCGAGGAGAACGCGCCGGTCTTCCTCGGTCAACGGACGCACTCCCCCAGGGGTGAGGATGTGTGCGCAGCGCGCGAGGAGCACATCGGGGGCGCCGTTGACGAAGGCCCGCATCGCGCCGTCCGGGAGGCGGCGGACGATGGTGCTGAGCTTGCGGTCGGAATCGAAGGGAATTTCCAGCACGCGGGGCATGTCTGCCTCGACGCGTCCGGGATCGGCTCCGGCCTTGGCGGCGGCGGCCAGCATGGCGCCCTCGGTGGGATCGCCCACAACGCGCCACGCTCCGTCCTCGTCGACCAGATGAGCATTGTTGCACCCCGCGAGCACCGAAGCCAGCGCCCCGAGGGCTTGCATCTGCCGGGCATCCGGCACCCGCCCGTCGACGCGGACCTCGCCCTCCGGACTGTAGCCGTCTCCCGCGACATCGAAATCCCATCCGCAAACATGCAGGGCCCGCACGGTCATTTCTCCGGATGTCAGCGTCCCGGTCTTGTCCGTACAGATGACCGTGGTGGCGCCCAGGGTCTCCACGGCAGGCAGGCTGCGCACCAGCGCCCTGCGGCGGGCCATGCGCGACACGCCCAGCGCCAGGGCGACAGTGACCACGGCCGGCAGCCCCTCGGGCACGGCCGCCACTGCAAGGCTCACGGCGCCCAGGAAAAGTTCCATGCGGGGGATGCCGCGCATGCTGCCCAGGACAAAAAGAACCGCGACAATGCCCAGGGTCGCCCAGATCAGGACGCGGCCGAAGGCGTCGAGCTTCTTCTGCAGCGGGGTTTCCTCCTCACTCGTCTCGATGAGGCCTGCGATGCGGCCGAGCTCAGTGTCCATGCCCGTGGCCGTGACCACGGCCCTGGCCGTGCCCGTAGCCACGCTCGTGCCCAGGAAGACCATGTTCGCCCGATCTCCGAGGGGCGTGCCGCACGCGCCGCAGAATCCCGCGTCCTTTCTCGCGGGCACGGACTCTCCGGTCAGGGCCGACTCCACGCAGGACAGGGACGTTGCCGCCAGCAACCGGGCGTCGGCAGCTACCAGGTCGCCGGCTTCGAGCGTGAGAACGTCGCCCGGCACCACATGCGCGGCCGCGACGACGGCCACGTGGCCGTCGCGCAGGACCTTGGCCTGGGGCGCGGCCATGCGCCGCAGGGCCGCGATGGATTTGGCGGCGCTCAGTTCCTGCCAGAAGCCGATGACGGCGTTGAGCACGACGATGGTCAGGATGGCCAGGGCGTCCACGCCTTCGCCCATGATCCCGGACACGACCGCGGCGCAGACGAGCACCCAGACGATGAGACTCTTGAACTGGCCCAGCAGGATCCGCATGGGACTCGCGGCGGACGCCTGGGCGATTTCATTGGGGCCGTGCGCGGCCAACCGCGCGGACGCTTCCGCGCCGGAAAGTCCGGAGCTCTCAGCGGCAAGCTGCGACAAAACTTCTGCGGTATCCAGGGCGTGCCAGAGCCGGCGCCCATCTTCCGGGGAATCCGTCATGAATCCGTGCCTCACCGGACCTGCGCAAGGCTGCCGGCCGGTCCGTGAAAAAGGTGAACATGGGCTCGAATCAGGTTGATCGCACGGTAGCGCCGGACTGAACGTTGCGCAATGCGGCATGGCAAGGAGAGTACGCGTTGTTTACGCTGACGACTCCCTCGCAGGGGAAGGGACATCGAGAAACGGAAAGATCGAATGCGCGGGAGGTGCCGGCGAAAAGCGGGAAAAACCGCATCGGGCGGTCCTCCCGAAAAGCGGGGCCCCATGGGGAGATGCATGTTGCGCGGAGGCGGCGGATCGCTCTGAGCGCGAACCAAGGTTTGCGCAGAGCAGGGCGAAGCACGGTCAGCAGGCCAGGCCAAGGCCGAACGCCTCGGGGGGAATGATGAACACGCCGTCCTCCCGACAGCATTCGGTCAAGCGCTGCAGACCACGGACGCGTTTCCTGCAGACGGCCATGGCCTGCCTGTCGCCGCAAGCGACCAAATCGCAGTATCCCTGCCTGATGCGCAACACCTCTGCCACGATGGTCTGCAGGTACCATTCGTGACGGGAGAGGATCGCTTCGAGCGCTCGGCGGGAATCACGTCTGAAGATGCCGTCGACCTCCACCCTGCTGAAACCGTACAGGTTGTTCACGGCCTCCTGGAGAAACCGCAGGGCCCTGTTCCGGCCATGCACCACGGCGCTGTCGAAGAGCGCGACAGCGAGGGGTGCGGGCATCGTGTCCGCGAAAACGGCCTCCCAGTAATTGTGCAGGTAGAACGCACGCACCAGGCCGTGCAATCCTGCGCACTCTTCGAAGGCCCACCTGGCGTCGGGCCCGTTGTCGCCCGGAAAGAAGTCGCGGCGGCCATGATCGAGAACGACCCAGCCGTGCCATTCGGGATTGGCGGCCCGGCTGATGCCCATGAAAACCTCCCCGCCAGTCCTGTTCTCAAGGTTGTCGACGCACGACGCCCCGCCTGCAAAGACGAATTCGAGGGCCCCTTCGAATATCCCGCCTGCCGAACCCGCGGCACTGTTTCTCATGAGGTCTGCCTGTCTGGAAGAGGTTGAGCCCGACGCCTGTCGAGATGTGTAATGATCATTTCGTGCCCAAGCTGACGCAGATGGACAATACGCAGAGCCAAGAAAGCTGAATAAATTTGTCTACGGCCGAATACGAAGAAACCTACTCCCCTCATGCCAACAATACGGACGGCGAGAACGTTCCATGCGCTTGATTTCGCATCGGAAACGCGGGTTACCGCTCATTGAGGAAAAAAATATTCCGAAATGCCAAGGTCAGAAAGAAAAGTTCCTTTTTTTTCGCATTCATTTGATTTCATGTATTAAAATAGACAATCCCATCCTTCAGCCATCCAGCCTTCGCCACAAACCCTTCCCATAGGCCGACCACAGTCCAAACTCGCCGGAGAAAAAGGGAACCAAGAGTTCCGCAATTATACCCCTCGTCACCGCCCGAGAACATTTTCAGTTAAAAATCAGAATGTTAAAGCATTGGCACACCCGATGCTTCGGCATGTCGACTTTTCGAAGGGCAATCCCGCCTGACGAAATATATCAGCAGCCCGAAGAGGAATGACATGAGCGTGACCAAATACGCCGCAGAAGAGCCTCCCGAAACCAGCCAGGAACTGGCCGAGCCTCCCTCTCTATCGACCCCGCATGCCTTCCAGGGCCAGGAGCTCGCCTTCTGGGCCAGACACAGAAATTTTCTCGCCACCCATTTTCCCGGCGCCACACAGAAGGACTGGGACAGCTGGCGGTGGCAGCTCAAGAACCGCATCACCTCGCCGCAGCGCATGGCCGCCATCCTCGGCGTGCCCGCGCCGCTGGGCTTTGACCGCGCCGGGGCGTTTCCCGCGGCCGTGACGCCGTACTATCTGCTGACGGCCTCGCAGAGCCCGGCCCTGACGCGTTGCATCCTGCCCGACGCGCGGGAAAGGGACATCCGCCCCTTCGAGATGCCCGACCCCCTGGGCGAGGACGGACACAGCCCCGTGCCGGGCATCGTACACCGCTACCCGGACCGCGTCCTCTTCCTGGTCACGGAGTTCTGCTCGACCTACTGCCGCTACTGCACCCGCTCCCGCCTGGTGGGCAAAAGTGGGCACCGTTCGGACATGAGCTCCTGGCAGCTGGCATTGGACTACATCCGCGCACATCCCGAGGTCCGCGACGTGCTCCTCTCCGGCGGCGACCCCCTGACCCTTCCGGACATGAAGATCGAGTGGCTGCTGTCCCAGCTGCGCCGCATCCCCCACGTGGAGATCGTGCGCATCGGCACCAAGGTCCCGGCCGTGCTGCCCCAGCGCATCACGTCCGCCCTGGTGCGCATGCTGCGCCGCTACCACCCGCTGCTCATGAGCCTGCATTTCGCGCACCCCGACGAGATCACCCCCGAAACCGCGGCGGCCTGCAACCGCCTGGCCGACGGCGGTATCCCCCTGGGCAGCCAGACCGTGCTCCTGGCCGGGGTGAACGACGACGTGGAAACCATGAAGCGCCTGATGCACGGTCTCATCCGCAATCGCGTGCGGCCCTACTACCTCTACCAGTGCGACCCCATCCCGGGCTCGACCCACTTCCGCACGCCCGTCGAGAAAGGGTTGTCCATCATCCAGGGCCTGCGCGGGCACACCTCGGGCTACTGCATCCCGACCTACGTCATCGACGCCCCCGGCGGCGGCGGCAAGGTGCCCCTCCAGCCGCAGTACGCCTTTGACCGGGAAGGACGGGACGTCATGCTCCGTAACTACGAAGGCCGGGTTTTCCGGTATCCCGACACTGCGGGACGGGAGGGTTGATGCGCATCGGCATGACCTACGATCTTAAGGACGAATACCTGGCCGCGGGCTTCACGGCCGACGAGGTGGCGGAGCTGGACAGCCCCGTCACCGTGGAGGCCATCGCCAGAGCCCTGGTCTCCCAGGGACACGCGGTGGAACGCATCGGCAGCATCGGGAGCCTGGTCCGGGCCCTGGCCGAAGGCCGCCGCTGGGACCTCGTCTTCAACATCGCCGAGGGCATGCACGGCCTGGGGCGCGAGGCCCAGGTCCCGGCCCTGCTCGATGCATGGGGCATCCCCTACACCTTCTCGGGGCCCGAGCTCCTGGCCCTGACCCTGCACAAGGGCTGGACCAACGCCGTGGTCCACGCCCACGGCGTGCCCACGGCCGATTTCTGGATCGTGAATGATCCGGGGACCGTGGAGGAGATCGACCTGCCCTTCCCCCTCTTCGTCAAGCCCGTGGCCGAAGGGTCGAGCAAGGGCATCAGCGCCAGATCCCTGGTGCGCTCCCGCAAGGAGCTGCGCGAAATCTGCGCCCACGTGCTCTCGACCTACCGCCAGCCCGCCCTGGTCGAAACCTATCTGCCGGGCCGGGAGTTCACGGTGGGGCTTCTGGGCAGCGGGCGGGCCGCACGGGTGCTGGGCGTCATGGAGGTTTTGTCCACCGAAGACGGCGACCGCAGCGCCTACACCTACGCCAACAAGCAGGAGTGGCGCAACCGCGTCCGCTACGATGTGGTCGGCGACGACAAGGCCCTGCAGGCCGCCGACGTGGCCCTGGCCGCCTGGCAGGCCCTGGGCTGCCTGGACGCGGGCCGGGTGGACGTGCGCCTGGACGCCCAGGGGAGGGCCCGCTTCATCGAGGTCAACCCCCTGGCCGGCCTGAACCCCGAAAGCTCGGACCTGCCCATCCTCTGCCACAAGATCGGCCTGGAATACGACATGCTCATCGCCCAGATCGTCGAGTCGGCGGCCCAGCGGGCCAAGGCACGGGGCATGGGTGCCGCCGCATGAACATGCGAGTCGCGGTGATGCGCGAGGAGGTGGGCGACAACGCGTCCCCCGACGCGCTGGACACGGTGGCGATGGCGAGGGCGGTCGCGGAAAGCCTCGAACAGTGCGGGTGGTCGGCCCGTCAGGTGCTCCTCGGCCAGAATGTCCGGGCCTTCGAGGACGAACTCGCCGGGTTTGACCCCCACGTGGTCTTCAACTTGGTGGAATCCTTCGCCGGCCAGGCCAGCCTGGCGAGTGTCGCTCCGGCCCTGTGCCGCAAGGCGGGCATCCCCTGCACCGGGTCCGACGAAGGGGCCCTGGCCGCGGCCGCCGACAAGGCCCTGTCGCGGCGCATGATGGCGGCCGCCGGCATCCCCGCCCCCGCCGGCACGAGCCTGCAGGAGCTGCGCCGGGGACTTTTCCCCGGCCCGGGATGCTACATCGTCAAATCGCGCTTCGAGGACGCCTCCCTGGGCCTCGATGCCGATTGCGTCGTCGAGGCCGCGGACGCCCCCTCCCTGCTACGGGTCATGGAAACCCTGGCCCCGCGCATGGCCGGGGACTGCGTGTCCGAACGATACGTCAAGGGGCGGGAGTTCAACCTGGCCCTGCTGGCCGCACCAAACGGGACGCCGCGCCCCCTGCCCCTGGCCGAAATGCTGTTCGACCCGGCCATGAAGGGGCCGGCCATCCTCGGCTACGCCGCCAAATGGCACGGGGAGAGCGAGGCCTACGCCGCCTCGGTCCGCAGCTTCGATCTGGACGGCACAGGCGCCCCGACGGCGGAAATGATCCGTGCCGGACTCAGGTGCTGGGAAATTTTCGGACTGGCGGGATACGCCCGCGTGGACTTCCGCGTTTCGGAGCGCGGCGAGATCTTCGTCATCGACGTCAACCCCAACCCCTGCATCGCCCCGGACTCCGGGTTCGTGGCCGCGGCCCGAAAGGCGGGGCTCACGCACGGCGACCTCGTGCACGCCATCGTCGACGACACCCTGCGCCGGGCGCATGGAGGCTCCCGCCATGTCTGAATGGATATTCCGCGACACGGTGGCCCAGGCCGACAGACGGGCCGTCCGCGACATCGTCCGGTCCACCGGCTTCTTTTCGGCCGAGGAGATCGACGTGGCCGAGGAACTGGTCTGCGAACACCTGCAGAAAGGCCCTGCCAGCGGCTATCTCTTCGTCTTCGTCCAGTCTCCCGAAGGACAGGTGACGGGCTACGCCTGCTACGGGCCAGTGCCTTGCACGGCTCGCGCCTTCGACCTCTACTGGATCGCGGTCCATGCCGACGGCAGAGGACGCGGACTCGGCAAGGCCCTGATGCACGAGGTCGAAAGACGGCTGCGCGCCTCGGGCGGCGGCAAGCTCATCGCCGAGACGTCGTCGCGCGATCAATACGCCCCGACCCAGGCGTTCTACCGTTCCTGCGGCTTCATCGAAGAGGCCCGCATCCGCGACTATTACGCCCCGGGCGAAGATATCCTTTATTTTACCAAGTCACTCGGATAGAAACATGGGCGGGCGCGCAGAGCCCTCACCCCCCCGGCAATGTTCACCCGATCCGAGCGCCGCATGAAGAAGATACTCGTCCTCACCCTGTGCCTGCTGTCCCTCCTCGCCTGCGCCAAGCGGCCCGCACCGGCGCCGGTGACGACGGCCCCCGCCGTTCTGCCCCAATTCGCGCACCTGAACGACCTGTACGGACAGTTCCAGGGGTTCCGGAACGACCGCCTCTTCCTGCGCCACGGTTTCACCGCCAACTTCCCGCAGTCGGACTGGCTGCAGCGGGTCCGGGAACTGGACCAGGACCCGGAACTAGCCGAAAGGGCCCGCCTCCTGGCGAGCCTGGCCATTGCCTCACGGATTCACGGGGACGACAGCCAGGTCACACGCAGCTTCGAGAAGCGTTTCACCGCATCCCTCTACACTCCGGGGCCACCGCTGTCGGAGGAGGAAGGAGCACCGGACGCCATTGCCGACGCGGAATTGAGCGCCCAGCCGCCTCAAATGCCCGCGGCGCAGACAGAAAACGCGACGGAAGAACCCTCTCGCGCGGACGACATCACGACATCTGAAAGGCCGGAACAGCCGCAGCAGGCCGAGTCCTCCGCATCGGCCCAGGTGGTACCGGCTTCGCAACCGGCCGCAGCGCCAGCTCCTTCCGACCAAATCGGCGAGGGACAGAAAGTCGAAATCCCGGCTCCCATCCATGCCCAGCCTCTGACCGCTCCGACAGAGCCTGCGAACGTTCTCACGTCAGTCGAACCGACCACAATGGCCGAGACCGAGGGGCCGCAAACGTCCCCCGTTCCCGCGCCGACACGGCAACCTGCTGAAGAGCACACTCCCTCGCCATCGCCTGACGCCGAGAGCCGGACCTTACCCGCCACGTCGGAAGCGGTCGTGTCTACGGGCGCTGCTGATGCACAGGCGGCCGCACCAACGACCCCGGCCCCCATTCCAGAGCAAGCGGTTCAGCCTGCTACGAAACCGTCCGCGAATAATACGAAAATCACCGTCCTCTTCACCGGCGACACCCAGGGCGTTGTCTTCCCACAACCCGGCATCACGGGGCCCGTCGGAGGCATCGCACAGCGTCTGCCCGTCATCGAGCGGGTGCGCGCCGAAGCTGCGGCCCTAGTGCTTCTGGACGCCGGTGACGCCTTCGTCTCGGGGTTTCCTCGTGCCGAGCGCATCAACAAAACGCTGGTGCGGGCCATGAACCGCATGGGCTATGACGCCATTGGCCTGGGCCCCTATGATCTGGAGATGGGCGAAGTGGCTCTGCGGGAACTCGCCAGCATTGCATCCTTTCCCTTCGTCTGCTCAAATCTTGAATTCCAGAAAGACGCCCTGCCCTGGATCAGGCCATACGTCCTCATCAAGCGCGGGCAATACACAATCGCCGTCATCAGCCTTGTCGAAGCGAACCCGGCCGTGAAGATCACCAGGGCGCACCTCATCGCTCCCGGACTGGCCCTGAACAAGCTCATGCCGCAGCTTGCGGCAAAAGCCGACGCCATCGTGCTTCTGACGCAGACGGGACGAGACGAAATACTGCCGCTACTCGGATCAACCCCGGATGTTGGCGTGATTCTTGGGGACGCCAGATCGGCTTTCCAGGATACTCCCAGGTACGTCCCGGCCGTGGCCAAAGGCATGGGCATGGTACTCGTCGAGCTGAACAAATCAGACGGCATCTTCCAACCCGGCCGATCGGTCCCCCTGGTCGCAAGCGGCGCATCTGACCTTAACCTACTGAGAATGCTCGACGAAATTCAAAATTAAAAAAACGCTTGCCTTTTGACCGAGCTTTGTGCAGTAACCGTCTTCGCGTTGTGGGGCTGTAGCTCAGCTGGGAGAGCGCTTGAATGGCATTCAAGAGGTCGTCAGTTCGATCCTGATCAGCTCCACCACTTATAAACGCTTCAAATGATTCTTGAATGCCGCTTGAAAGCCGTCCGAAAGGGCGGCTTTCTTGTTTTCCTCCGCCAAACAAAATTGTTGGCTCCCCCAGATGGGGCCAGCCGACGATCTATTCCTTCCCCCTGAAGAAGCAAAAATGAACAGAGCCGCTTGAAAATTTTCAAGGGGTTGTTTTCTGTTGCCCTCATTATCTTCTATTCAGGTGTGGTAAAATTCAAAGACTGCTTGATCTTTAAGGCCGAATTTATAATAATATATCAAAAATGACTTGTATGACAACCATGATCTTCTACCTCATTTAATGCAATATTGTTAGACACAAGGTAACACAATGTCGTTAAAAACAGTTGAGCAAATAATTCACTCCGTGGAAAAAGAAGACTTTTTATTACCTGACTTTCAAAGAGGCTATGTTTGGAAATCAGGACAAGTAGAAAAATACTTTAAGTCACTATACAAAAAATATCCGACTGGATCATTGATAATGTGGAGTGCGCCTAAGCAATACATTAAAAAAGAATTTAATTTAAACAATGAATCGAATCTGATTCTTGATGGACAACAAAGGGTCACAACGCTGTATTTAACACTAACAGGAAAACGACCACATTGGATCTTATCAAACAACGAAGTTCCAAAATTATATTTTGACTTAGAAACTGAAGAATTTAAAATTATAAAAAAATATGATAAAATTAAGCATAGACAAATGCTTTGCATCAGAGAAATTTACAACAATGACGTTGACACAATTATAGAATCCTCTCACGACCCCGATCTTTTTAGCTTATACCCAGACAAAATAATTAGACTTAAAGAAATCTTAAATTATAAATATTACATATCCATTGTAGACGAACCTGATGTTCGAGAAGTAGTGGACATGTTTAACTCATTAAATTCAGAAGGAACACGGTTATCAGAGACAGATTTAGCCATGGCTATTATGGTAATCACATGGCCAAGTGCAAAAAGCGAAATTGCTCGACTTGTCGACAAATATAAAGCTATTGATTTTGAATTTGACAAAGAGTTTATAGTAAGATGCCTTAACATCATTGCCTGTGAAAAAGCGAAATATACTGAACTTAAAAATACAAGCTCATCAAAATTAGAACAGGCATTGAAAAATCTTGAAAAAGCTCTCGATTACATTTCAGGAATATGGAGACAAATAGCTTTTGTAGCTAATACAAGTCTATTTTCTTCGACACATTCATTCATGCTAGCCGCATATTATTTAGTTAAAAATAACAATAAATTTCAGACTGAAAGACAAAGAAATCAATGCATATTTTACACACTTGTTGCGATGCTATGGGGACGCTACTCTGGAGCAACAGAAGCTACCCTCGAGAAAGACGTAAGAATTATAAGAGAAAGAAACTCATTTGACCAAATTATAAAAGAAATTGCACAGCAAAGAGGAAATAGAATATACCCAACATTAGATGACATTAAAGAAAAAGGATTAACAACCACAATTTCCAAGATCATAAAATTATCAATTCTTGCAAATCAACCACATGACTGGTTTGACCCGTCGCTCCCATTAGTATCAAAGGTTGGCCTCAACACGTATTCAATTGAAACTCATCATGTTTTTTCTAGAAAACTACTAAGCAGGATCATCCCAACCAATATTGGTACGAGTGTTGCCACACTTTCAAATCAAGTCGGCAATATTGCTTATATAACCTCGCTAACTAACAAATCAATTTCGGACGCAGGACCATCGCTTTATCTGCCAGAAGTATCCGAGGAAGAACTTAATAAACAATATATCCCGACAGATAAAAATTTGTGGTCACCCGATTTTGAATCATATTCAAAGTTTATTGTTTCAAGAAATAAACTAATTCAAGATGGAGTAACGAAGTTTTTATCAAGTTTTTACCCTGATTTTGCTGCTGAAACAGAAACAGATAACAGCAGTACATTTCTTAAAATACAAAATTTTGAATATAAAATAAGGAAAATAATTTCAAAAATTTATTTAAAAACAGACTTTACGTTAAAAAAATTTTTCAGCGAACAAATATATGACAAAGTAATACTAAGAATAAATCTATTAAAGAAGAAAAATCCGAGTAACGACTTCGATATTAACAATATTGAGTTTCTGGTAAAAAATCTAGAAATGACGGATTACCTAAGAATAATTACTTCAGACCACAATTGGCCATTTTTTTCGAAAGTATTTATGGACCCAAAAACTTTCAGAGAGCGATTTTCAAAAATCAACGACTTGCGAAACAGACTCGCACATCATAATGACCTAGATCTAATATTGCTTAAGGATGGCGAAGTTTCATTCTTGTGGTTTGATGCGATTTTTGACAAATTCAACAACTCTAAAGAAATACTAAACATACAAATTACTGCGAAGGATAATAATTTTAATAACGAAATTCTAAAAACACTACTTTCTAGCAAGTATACTGATTTGAAAAAAGAGTTAATTGCCCTTGATGACAAAATAAGTTTCCCACTTCAAGTTAATCAATTAGCATTCGCCTTTTCCCCTGCTCAATGGGGCATGTCTAGCAAAGACATAGCTCCAATTATTTTCTCCATCACTCTTGATAACACTAATAGTGAGAAACAAATTGTATTTGCAATTGAATTCACAGGAGTGTTTAAAACTCAATATCGGGAAACATTTTTTAACGACTTAAAAACATTGCCGGAATTCTCTGACATTTCGTTTTTTGAATTTGAACCTTCCAAATCATGGAAAAACAACTGGATCATCAAAAAAACATACAGCATCGACAATTTTTCTGAAAAAATCCCTCAAGACTATATAGAACTAAATACTCTTATTTATGATATAGGGAAAATTATTAGACGATACTCAACCCTAAAACATTTTAACTCCGAGATTAGTTTTTTTTAAAACACAGACCACAGCAACTATATCTATCTGCAATCTGAATACACAATCGAGGACACAGTGAACACCGCTCGCTTCCGAATTGAAATTGACTTAATATTTAAAAATTATAACAATAAATATCTAGTAACGTCTGAGGCAGATGTAATTGATGGCACATCTTATTGTAACTATCATTTTCGACAGGCACTACTTGGACTCAACAATGATTTCACTGGGAAAAACAAATCTCAAATCGTATTAAAAATGAAGGCAAAAACAAACAGAACAAACTTTAACCATATTACGAATTTAATTGGAAAATTTCGAGAAAGCAGACTGCCAGTTGATATCAAAGTTGGCGTAAATACTCCTTTTACCATCACATGGAACACCTAATTCATGTACAAAACAGCTTCTCGCTATATACAACATCACGTTGAAAATTTAAATTACAATTTAAACAACAAGTCACATCAGCGTATTTCTAGACAGATAAGAGATGCCTATACTTTAAAAAATATTGTAAAAGGGAGACTAGTTGACGAGGTAAAAGGTGGATATATAATAAAAATTTTAAAATGCCGAACATTTTGCCCCTATTCTGAGATGTACCCCAATAAATTATCCACCCAAATCTTAAATAATCTTGAAAATGAACTTCATGAATATATTATAATTGACATTGAAACAAATTCTGCTGTTGTTTCGCGCAAAAAAGCCGCACAAATTCAAACCTGGAAAGAAATTCACAAATCCTTATTGGACGGCATATTTATTCCAGGAATTGTAAAAAATGTAACTGAATATGGAGCTTTTATAGATCTTGGCGGCGTCGACGGCTTATTACATTTTAACAATATGAATAAAAACCGGAGTAATGGTAGAGAATTTTCAGCAAATATAAATCAAGTTGTAAATGTTCGAGTTATAAATATTGAACAAAATTCTAAGCACATAACTCTTTCAATGTTGATTTAATTATTACTACCTGCGTTTATTTCCCCAAACATTGGAGCCTAAAAAAACCGAAAAAGAAGCACAAGCCCCTTTCTCGGTTATTAAAAATCGATAAATTCCAGCTAGTTTTTTGCAAGAATAATCTTCCCATCCTCGAAAGCCACATCAAAAGAACTATCCTGTGTGATTTTATTGTCAGAGTACTTCTCGTTGTACTCGTCAACATAATACTTCTTGATGGTAATCGTTCCTTTGCCGCTTAAGCATGGAGGCTCAACTTCTTTTAACGGCGAAGGAGTCTTGCCTTCAACGATCTTGTATTTTTTGAGTTCTTCTGGCCCTAAAGCATATGCTTCAAATATAATGTTCCTATTGATGACAAACGCTTTTTTAGCTTTAATAAGATCAAGTTCCATCTTCTCTGGTGAATTTTCCTGAACAAACTCCAGTAGCTTTTCTCCAAGTTCTTCCATATTAACATCTTTTCTCTTAATTTTTGGACTAGCGTTAACCATAGCACATCTCCTTCAATTTTAGTTTCAATTCTAATCAATTATCTCATCAAATTATCACCACTTATCAACAACAATCATCATTTCAGCCTAAACAGGTCACGCCTTCCGCCTTTCAAGGTTTCTTCGCTATAGAATTCGAATAAATTTGAAGAATTCATGATTTGCTTCAGCGAATTATGACCATAATTTTTCATGTCAGCAAATAACTCTGGATGCTCTGCCCTCAATATATTTGAGGCATTTGAAAGAACTATCCAGCCGTCTTCACGTTTTAGCCCTTGGATCACATCAGAAGCCATATGCTTACTTATTCCATCAGCATCAGTAAATTTTTGAATTCTTTTTACAATATACTCACTTTCACTTTGTAGTTTTTGAGCGAATTCATTTAATAAATCGTAAATGCCTAACAAGTCATTCAGAAATAGCTTGGCTTTGTCATACTCGGAATCTAAATAAAATTCCGCCTCAGCACAATCTTCCACAGAGGCAAATATATATCTTTCTAAAAAATTATGAACAATAAAATTTCTTGATGAAACAACACCTTGATATTTTTTTTCAATTTCAGAAACATCTTCAGTATTAATCGATATATTCAAGCCAATCGAAGGCTGCTTATCATCAAATTTGTGCTCACATTTTTCACCACTCTTGAAAAAATCATTAATAAAACTCTGCGTCAATCCGCCAAGTGTTTTTTTCCCGTTATCCTGAAGCCTTTTTTCAAATATCTTACTCAACTCGTCTGTTTTTCCTGAAGTATTGTTCTTCGCTATCAAGTCCTTCATTGCGAGTTCAATTTTTTGGTATAATAAAATATTTCTCCCAACCTTTCGATGGAGCTCATTTACGGCTTGCTTGGGAAGCTTGTTATCAATCAACCTGAAATTCCTCTTTCTGAAATTGGGTAAAGCAACTCGTGCTTATGCTCAACATATTTAATGCCCATAAAAATGACAACATTGATTTGGATTTCCCGGCACCCCCATCCAGCCCCCTCCTTGGGACAAAACAACCCCTTCCTGGGCCGATCCCCCCGTTTCCCATGGTTGGGCAGCTCCCGGCTCCAAAATCCCAGGAGACTTGGAATGTACGATTTCCAGGGTCCTGTGATTTTTCCCTTGGACACCGTGACTCTTCCCCATGAGCCAGGTTATCCCTCCGAAATCTCACCACTTTTTATCATCGGAGGACAACATGGACGAAGAATGGGTACTGATCAGCAGCTACAGCAGGAATGAAGCAATTGCAGATGGCGTATTAATAGACATCACCGCCCTTGCTTCCCAAAGGGGCTTCCGCCTTCCTACGGCTATTACTGCAACACTTCTAGGTAGATACCTTGAACCGTCAGAAAAATTGAAAGATATGGGGCAATCCTTCGAGGGTCGTCTTCATGATCTTCTTTGGATGACATATCTTGCTGCTAAAAATAGCAAAGATTCTGACCGTGTATATTTTGAAGTGTTGTTTCTGAACGAATCAGGAGGATATGACAAACCAACAATCATTGCTCATGTTGGCCCAGGAGATGACCGAGAACCAGTAATGACGATTATGCTTCCAGAGGATGATTAAAATGACCAATCAAAATTTTGATAAGCTTTCTTGCTATGATGATTTGATTGTTTGTCTTCGTTCTTTGGAAGATTTGTTTTTGTTGATGGGTTCTGTTGATGGAAGGGAGGAAAGGCTTGTCTATGCTTGCTCAGAGATAGGCATGGTTTTAACGGCGAGGTTCCGTGAACGGCTAGGGCTGATGGTTAGGTCTACCCCGCCGGAACAGACTACTTCTCCTGAAGAATAATCTGAGCCACGACAAGAATTGCCTGGGCCTGTTCTCTGGTCGCACCTGACAGCAGGCCCTCCAATTCTTGAACAGCTTTTTCTTTCGTCAGGACAGAACTGCCGAAATCAAAGATGCTGGATAGGTCTTCATCCAAGGCGGCGGAAAGTTTTTCCACCGTGACCAAGGTCGGATTCCCCTTGCCTCGTTCGATCTCTCCCATATTCTGCAGGGATATCCCGGCAATTTCCGCCAGCTGCTCCTGGGTCAACTCCTTCGCGCGTCTGAGTCCTCGAATTCTTTTCCCAAATAATTCAAGAAGATTGACCATAAGACCATCCTTTTTGGATAGCTTATGCCCAGTAAAAATTTCTTTTAAGCAACCATGGTTTACTTTTTGCTCTAAAATAGCAGCTATAGTGCGTTTTTTGACGCATCCGCTTGGCCACAAAGGTTTCCTGTGAGCCAAAGGAAAAAAACGCATCATAAAAACAGATCAGCATAAAATCAATGGAACTTGCTGTATGTCACTGACAATCAATCATAATTTGATGGCGATCAACACAGCCAGGAATTTATCTACCCACTATGGGAGCCTCGGGGTTTCAACCCGAAGACTGTCATCAGGGCTGCGAATCGGCACTGCTGCGGATGATGCCGCCGGATTAGCAGTTCGTGAAATTATGAGGGCAGATATTGCAAGCCTCGGCCAGGGAATTCGAAACGCCAACGACGCTATTTCGATGATCCAGGTGGCGGACGGCGCCCTTCAAATTATCGACGAAAAGTTGATCAGAATGAAAGAACTGGCCACGCAAGCAGCGACGGGAACCTATTCTACTGATCAACGAGCGATCATTAATGAAGAATACGTTCAAATGGCAAAAGAAATTCAAAGAATCGCATCATCAACTGATTTCAATGGTATACATTTGTTAAATGGAGATCTTTCATCAAATTTTAACGGTTCAGCAAGTGAATCAACTGGCGCACTCAGAGTTCATTTTGGGACTTCAAACGATGCCGCAGAAGATTATTATGATGCAAAAATTTTAGGTGCAAACATATCAAATCTTTTTGATCCAAACAATTCTGCCGTTGGAAATTTTCAAGAGAACTTTACAGGATTTTATGAACCTGGAAATGAACTACTAATAAACGAATATACTCCTGGAATTCAGACAGATTCACGAGTAATATCATTAAACAATGGAAATATTGTTGCAACATGGATGTCGCAAAACCAAGATGGATCTGGATACGGGATATACGCGAAAATTATATCTCCAACTGGAACCGTAATTAGAGATGAATTCTTGGTAAATACAGAGACTACGAACGATCAACAATATCCAAGAATATCAGCACAACAAGACGGAACATTTATTGTTGCATGGGACTCTGTTAATCAGGATGGGTCAGGCCGTGGCGCATATCTACAACGATTTGATGCGAATGGGAGCCTTATGGGACCAGAAGTTCAGATCAATACAGCCACGGCAAGCGACCAATATAGACCAGACATCACTGCGCTGCCATCTGGAGGATACTTTGTTGCATGGACATCGTCTGGGCAAGATGGCTCTGACGATGGGATATATGGTAAAATTTACAGTCAGGATGGATCAATCATTAGAGACGAATTTAGAATTAACACAAGCACTGCCCTTGATCAGAGATACGCAAATATCACAACCCTGACGGATGGCAATATTGCAATTAGCTGGTTTGCCCCAGATGGGAGCAACTGGGGAATATATTCGCAAGTAGTAGACGCGAATGGAAACTTTATTGGTCCTGAAAATTTGGTAAATACAAAAACTTCTGATTTACAAAATTTTCATAGCATTGCCCCACTTGATAGTGGCAAATTTGTCATAACATGGAGCGATGTAAATGGAAATTTTAGCACAGTTGCCACAAGTAATGTTAAAGGTAGAATTTTAAACTCAGACGGGTCTTTTTTTAGTGAAGAATTCACAATTAATGACTTTGAAATACCCATAACAGCCGAACAGTCTGTCCCTTCGGTGTCACGACTTAACGAAGGTGGATTCGCAGTTACGTGGCGTGCCCCTGTAGATGCTGACGGTATCGGTGTTGGGATACAATTTTTCGATGAATTAGGGAGAAAAATTGGAACGAATAGCATTCTAAACCAATCAGAAAATGGGACACAAAGACCATACGGTATTTCGGCAATAATGGGTGGAGGACTAATAGCAACATACGAATCGAACCATGAGGGAAACCGTAACGTTTATGCAAGAGTTTATGAACCAATAATCAATGTCGAGACACAAGAAAGAGCCCAAAAGTCATTAACAAGGATCAATGACGCGATAACCTACAAGGACAAAATTCGAGCATCCCTTGGAGCTACCCAAAACCGCCTTGAAAACACCATCACCAACCTTGAGATCCAGGCTGAGAACCTTCAAGCCGCTGAATCTCGTATCTCTGACGCCGACATGGCAAAAGAGATGACCGAGTTCGTCAAAAGCCAGATCTTGACGCAGTCGGCAACGGCTATGCTCGCCCAAGCAAACACATTACCTGAAATGGCGCTACAGCTAATCCAAGGACAGTCATAGCCTACATGCCCCAAACAACCGATGAACAATCCAGACCACCCACCCATTAGGGGATTTTGTCGCCCGCCTAAATCCTTCACCTCCACATAAATCCATCAATGTGGGAACTATCACTAGCATTTCGTCTATTTTTCTCCAATAAGTGGTAAATTAAAAAGTCAAATCCTACGATTTTGAGGCATCGATTCCTAGAAATCACCCCTTCAGTGGAAATAGCAAGACAATTCCGTTGCGGTGCTAGCCGCCTAGACCAATCAGAATCCAACAAAGACCAAAAATCTCCCACGACCCCACCGGAATCGTAAAATTAGTCGAAATTTCAGCCAGTTTCACTAAACTGGCCATTTTGGTCTTATTTTTCCCGTCTCAAATTCACAGCCTTCTGTGAATTATTGATCACCTTTTCTGAATCCACTCAAATTTTATCGATTTGATGCTTGCCAACTTGGCAAACCCCTATTTTCCTTGCTACTAGCAGGACATGGGCATGGTTCAGAAAATATTTACATGAAACCAATAACTGCTGATTATTACCATATATGCAAAATATTCAAAAACTCAGTTTTACACAATCCAATGGAAGCCAAATGACTAAAAGCGTTAGTAACGAATGGCGCCCAAGAAACAAATGGATTGTCCCCCCAGGTCTAGCAGAAATTGTAAGACGGTTCAGAATAAGATGTCTGATAGATTTCCGAAAAGAAGATTACAAACAGTCCAAGCCATTACTTATTCAGGGACCAACAGGAGTTGGTAAAAGTTTATTTGTTGATTACTACGCAAGTATATACAAAAAATTTTATGAAAAAACTCCTAAAATTGTATATATTAACTGTGCAGCATTGCCTTCAGAATTAATTGAGTCTTTATTATTTGGATACAAAAAAGGTGCATTCACTGGGGCACGGCATGATACTCCTGGCTACTTCGAAACCATAGGAGACGGAATCATTGTGCTTGAAGAGATGGGAGAGATGGAAAAAAATCTTCAAGCAAAACTTCTTTTAGCCATAGAAAATCGAAATTTTTCAAAACTTGGTTGCATCAAGCCAATAGAACTAGAAAGCAAAATTATTGCAACCACAAATGTAAAAAAAAGTGAAGTCAGAGATGATTTATGGTATAGATTTGAAATTTTTTCAATCCCACCAATTCATAAAAGAAGAGGTGATATTTTATACTATATAAACCAATTTGACGATTCATTGTTCAAGATACTACCTCCAGGAACCATACTTAGCTTAATTTCTTACAACTGGCCAGGAAATGTAAGAGAAATTGAAAGAGTTTGCCGTGCAATGGATGAAAACTTTGAATACACAGCAGAGCTAATAGGAGAACTTAAAGAAACTTCAGGATTATCAGTAACAGGCGATAAAAAAACTAGAATGTATTATTATATGTCGATTGATGAAAGCGTCACATCTTTTGCATTTGATAAAGCAGACAAGCTTAAAGAAAAACTACTTTCGGCAAAAATTAATCACAGAAAAATCGAACAATGTCTTAAGTTTAGTGGACTCTCTTTCGAGTGCTTTGAAGGGTTACTAATAGCAAATAATCAAAAATTTAACACTCGAACAACAGAGAAGAACAAACACGAGAACTTCGAAATACTAAACATCCTAGAATTTAGGGAAGCAACTAGTGGATTTCAAATTTTTTGCAAAATATTTTTCCAAGACGAAAAAGCGAATCATGACATATTAGAACTTAGCAAATTTATCAATCACAAGGAGTACGATAGAAATTTATCCTTCAACGAGATCCCCATAAATCCAACAATCGATCTTGCCGACATGTGCTTCATAGAAGGATTCAAGCACCATGACGATAATATTTTCGCAAGATGCATTCATACATCACTTATCACTAATATATGTCAATCAAACATCGAAGACGCCCACAGGTGGCCAGATATTTTTCAAGAAGCACTTAAATGTTCATTAAAATATTTAACAGGCTTTGAAAATATTGAAATCACGCAATCCTCGTTTATAGAAGATTTGTATTCTTTCAATAAAGGAAACAATTTTTTGAAAGAATACTTTGGCAACGATCAAGGCCAAGCTTATGTTCAAGAAATTTTGATCACAGACATAAATGGAAAGATGCTCGAAGAGCTATATTTGGAAACAATCTGCAACCACATCGGCATGAAGAGGGGTTTCCAAACAGAAATCGCCAGCATTACGGGCTATTCCGACGTATGGGTGTCACAGAACGATTTTTTAAAAAATTTAAAAAATGATTTAAAAAAATTTAATAAACATCCTAGAAAACGCATCGTCATCCTGGAATAGCACACGCATTTCCATCATCATTACAGATACATATAGTATTTTGCTAATTTGGCACGGAGACTGCTCCAAAGGGTTTATTAACGGCGCATTGATTTCCATCCTGGAAGACGCGCCACCCTTTGGAGGTAATAAATATGGCCTTTGAAACTTCGACCACTTCCGCTCCCCTGAATCCTTTTGCCCCCCCCCTCTCCATGCCTGGGTCTACTGGCGGCCCTGGCTGCACCCCGCCTTCGAATTTTAGCCTTCCTGGTGATGAAAAGTCTCAAAACGTACAGATTGATGTGTCCTGTTCCAAAAAGGAGCAGCACAACTACGACTCCGAAATCTTGGAAGTAATGATCGGCGGGTCAGGCGGAATCGGCGGCATTCCTACCAGCATCGATGAGGCACTGGCAAAGGATGTGACCCCTTCCACTGTCATGAATCTTCTCAAGGAGTCTGTTTCCAAGATGAGTACGAATGAGAAGTTGAATAAACTTCTTGATGTCAACAGCAATAGCCAGTCCAACATCACAAAAGCTCAAAAGTACATCGCAACGGTTGGATTGCAGACTGGCGTAATTGCCAATTTAATCAAAAAAGATGTTCTTATGAACGATTGTACGAAAAAAGCATGGACTATATACCGTCGTAAAAATTTGGATAAACATATTCATCCAAACACGCTTGCAGTGTATATGAATATTGCTGAAATTGATAACGTTGAAGAGCACCTTCATCTCGGAATTGATAGGCTCGGAAAATTTGCTAGGGTAATTGAAAAGAAGGGAATGATTAATGACAAAGACCCCATCAAGGCAATCATTGATTCTGTTGATCATCAAACTATGGCACATGGTGTGGCATATGATTTTACCGAAAAATGCGAAGCTGCAATTTTGCACCATAGAGTCAAGAAAGCAGGACTCAACGAAATCACGCTGAACGATATCCTGTCGAGAATGAATGAAGGTAATTCATTAGACAAAAAGGATATCGACAAGATGGTCGGGATGAAGGAACGCAAGGAAGATTATCGCAAATACTTCGTCGAAGACATTGATTGCGACAATCAAGGCAATCCTAAAAGTAAAACCGAGAACAATGTACGCAAAGAAAAAAAGGTCAAAGATGTAAACGCAGAAATTGAAAAACTGCATCAGACTGTTCATATAGCTTTGGCCGAAGCACCCTCCAAGATCAATCTTGATTTTGAAAAACTTGACATTCTTATCAATACATTGCTTGCACTCCGTCAAACCTTAGCAGCACCCAAAGACATGCTGAAGCTCTAATATAAATACGAAATAGCCCTCCCGACAAACCGGGAGGGCTTCAGGAGAATACCGTGAAAGTATACTTATCTTCGCCTTCAGCGAAGCTTATGCAGGAATTGATGTTAAGATGCGAAGGAATTCGGCTGAATATCCTTGTAAGCATGGCGATCCTGCCAAATAACTATGAAGCGTTTTTGAAGAATTTTGAATCAATCATCAGCACGATTATTCTCGACAATGGAGCGTTTTCAGCCTTGAATTCGAACATCGGAATGACGACAGGTCAACTTTTGCACAAATTCAAGAAGCACTGCGAGAAGCATAAAGATCGTTATCAAATTATCTTCAGTCCAGATTTTGAATTTGGTCCAGATGGATTCGAAAAGAATTACGAACACTTTCTCGACATGGCAGAACTGAACATTGATGTGGCACCAGTGATTCATAACCTTAATAATGGTGAAATCGCATCTTATCTTTCACATAATCCAGAATACATTGCCATCGGGCAGTGTGAAGGACGGAGGAATCCAAGCAATTTGTTTCCTGCCGTATATCGTCTTTACAATCATGGGGTGAAAGTTCATCTATTCGGCATCACGGAATTTGATTTGCTTGCGGGGTGTCCTGCCTATTCATGCGATTCAAAATCTTGGCTGGATGATTCGACGACAGGAGTTGTGAGGTTTTGGAATGATGAACGGCAGGAACAGAACAAAACTGACATCCTCTACTTCCCGGAATACCTTGGTCAAAAACGAGAAGGAACGATCCTTTACTACGATTACCGGGACATAGACGTTTTTGAATCGTTCATTAAGGCACGCTTGGACTTAACCATGGATGATTTCCTCGGACTGAAAGCCGGGCTCTCCCGCGAGCTGGCAAATGCCGTCTATTATAACGATTTGAGTCAGATCGTAACCAATATCCACATTTCAGATGGAATTGTCTTCTGATCCTTGAAAGGAATTTCCAGACTGCTGGGAATTTTTTCTCACAAACGAACCGGGGGCCGAACACCGGCCCCCCATTTATAGGCAGTCAAGCCAAGGATAAACATGAACTCAAATAATACGCCTATTCCGACACAGATTATGGCACCGGCACCCGGATCTTCCACAAAGTTAGACAGCAATACAGTCTGCACGATCATTCAGCAGATGAATTATTGCTATGATCAGAACAAAACCGTTTATTGCGAAGTCGAAATTCAGAATAAGAAAAAGTGGAAACACATTGAATCGTCTGAATTCATCGCCTACGTGCAAACATATTTTCAAACTAAATACCACAAAGTTCTGAAACAAACTGACATCAAAAACCTTGTCCCAATCCTCAACCTTCATGCGCTAAACAATAGCAAGCAGGTTGATGTACATAACAGGATTGCTCGAATTGGTGATGAAATTTTCATTGATACACAAAATTCTAATGGTGACATCATCAAGATTACACCGACAGATTGGAGCATAATTCAAAATTCACCTGTGATCTTCAGGAAGTTTACCCATCAGGAGAGTATGCCAACTCCTACAAAGGGCGGAAGTCTTGATGATCTTTTCTCAATCTTCTCAATAAGCAACGTCGATGAGCAAATCATGATCGGCACCTGGCTCGTATCAACTCTGTTTACGAATATACCTAGACCCCATCTGTGGATCGTCGGTGAAAAAAATTCTGGAAAAACGTTCCTAGCTTTGCGTCTCAAAAGAATCATTGACCCAGTACCCAGGGGAAACTTCATGTATCGGAATACCGGCGAGATGGCCCAGATCATTGACCATCACGCGATCCCGTTTTTCGACAACTTCACCAAGATCAACGTTGAAATATCAGACTTGCTCTGTGCCACATTTACAGGAACAGACTATACAAAACGAAAACAGTACACAAATGATGATGACTTTACCTTTAGCATAAAAAAACCGGTCATGCTTGTTTCCGTTTCATTAGGCAATCCAGCTTCTGATCTTCTTGATCGATGTATCGTCATTGAAAAACACAAAACAAAAGAAGATTCAAATGCTGAAGAAATATTGGATAAAATATTTGAGGACAAAAGGGCGAGTATAATCGGGGCAATCCTTGATGCAACAGTTAAAACATTAAGAACATATCGAGATATAAAAGTTTCTGAATACATCAGGCTTGCAGATTTCCAGAGAATAGGCATTGCCGCTGCCCAAGCACTTGGATTCAGCAGGGTACAATTCGAAACAGCTTTGACCAATAACTTAAAAAACAAAGGTATTTTGAAATTACAAAGCTTTCCCGTTGCTTCTCTTGTGATTAAATTCATGGAAAACAACGAATATTGGGAAGGAACGATGTTTGATCTTCAAAATGAGTTGAGGGATATCGCCGAAGATCCTGATTTGGTGAATTCAAACCCTTCAATTTTGTCCAGAAACTTGAAGGATTGTAAGAATATTCTTGAACAAGCAAATCTTGAGGTTATTCCGGGATCGAACGGCAGCAACGGCAGGAAGTACTTCATTCGACGCATTACATCTAATGATTCGGCAGACTATATCGACTACATTCTAGAAGATTAATCAAAATCACCAGAAAGGGGTCTTAATGGCCCCTTTTTCTTTGAGCATCCCATTACTCTCCTTCCTTTTGTGAATCGGCATGCAATAATGACCCACCTCACGCAGTAATCGGCATCGAAAATTGACCCCTTCCGTCAAGCCCTTCAAGGTCGTTCGACTGAACGCCATGGAGGGAAACGAGGAGATGCTGACTGTGGAGACGATACGCAAGATTAAGCTGGCCCATGGTCGAGACGAGAAGTCGATCGGACAGATAGCCAAGGACTTCAACCTGAGTCGGAACACGGTCCGCAAGGTTCTCAGGTCCGACGCGACCAAGTTTGAATATCATCGTACGGTCCAGCCCATGCCGAGGATGGACGGATTTACGGACTGGGTTGTTCAGCAACTGGAGCACGACGCCAAGCAGCCCAAGAAGTATCGGCGCACGGCGAAAGTCCTGTATGAGCAACTTCAGGGACGAGGCTACGAGGGCGGCTACGACGCCGTGAGACGGTTCATACGGCGCTGGAAAGAGGAGGCGGGCCTCAAGTCGTCGGATGCCTACGTGCCTCTGGAATTCTTGCCAGGCGAGGCTTTCCAGTTCGACTGGAGCCATGATCAACTGGAGATCGGCGGATTGCCCATGGCCGTCAAGGTGTCGCACATGCGCCTGTGCCATAGCCGTTTTCTCTTCTGTCAGGGCTTTCCCCGCGAGACCATGGAGATGGTCTTCGAGGCCCACAATAGTGCCTTCGATTTCATTGGCGGCGCATGCGGCCACGGCATCTACGACAACATGACCACCGCCGTGTCGAAAGTGCTGCGCGGCAAACTCCGGGAACTCAACCCGCGCTTCGAAGAGTTGTGCGCCCATTACTTGGTCGAGCCGATCATGTGTACTCCTGCGGCCGGCTGGGAAAAGGGACAGGTAGAAAACTCGGTCGGACTCATGCGTAAACGCTTTCTGGCGGGTCGCACGAAGTTCGCCAGCATCGAGGAACTCAACGAATACCTGCTTGAGCGGGCCGTGGGCTGGGCCAAGACCCAAAAGCATCCGGAACTGCGTGAGAAGACGGTTTGGGAAGTCTTTGAAGCAGAGCGTGAGATGTTGATCCGGCCTCCCAAGAAGTTCGACGGGTACCGCCTGGAGCATTGTCGGGTGTCTTCGACCTGTCTGGTGCACTTCGATCGCAACCGCTACAGCGTGCCGTGCGAAGCGGCCGGGAAAGTCGTGCAGGTCAAGGCTTATGCGGGAAGGCTCAAGGTCGTGGAAGGCGGCAAACTGATCGCCGAACACAAGCGGGAGTTCGGCCGCGACAAGACCATCTACGATCCCTGGCACTACGTCCCTCTGCTTGATCGCAAGCCAGGGGCGCTGCGCAACGGAGCCCCGTTTACGGCGTGGGCATTGCCCAAGGCCATCGAACAGGTTCGCGAGGTCTTGCGACGTTACGACGACTGGGACCGTCAGTTCGCCGGGATTCTCACCGCCGTCCCCAGCCATGGCCTCGACGTGGTCGCTGAGGCCTGCCGGAAGGCGCTGAACCAGCGCACCGTGAGCAAGGATGCTGTTCTGAGCATCCTCAACCGCCAGCAGGATGTCGAGCCTGCGCCGGTGGTCAGCATCCCTTCGCGTCTGGAGCTCGGATGCATGCCTGTTGCCGACTGCGGTCGTTACGACCGTCTCCTGCGGGGTGCATATGCTGCGCAATGACGTGTTGGGCATGCTCAAGGAACTGAGTCTGAACGGGGCTCACAGCGCCTATGACGAACTGCTTGAACAAGGTCGCAGAACCGGCTCGACACCGGAGAAGATCCTACTCGCGCTGCTCCGGGCGGAGAAGGCCGAGCGTCACATGCGCAGCATCCGATATAGGCTGGGGATCGCCAAGTTTCCCGTGATGAAGGACCTGGAGGGCTTTGACTTCCCGTCCTCGACGGTGATCGAGGGCAGGATCAGAACGCTGTGCCAGGGCGGTTTCATGGAGGCGCGGACAAACGTCGTCTTCGTCGGCGGCACGGGGACCGGCAAGACGCACCTGAGCGTCGCCATCGGCACCCAGTGCATCCGCAACGGGGCACGGGTCCGCTTCTTCAACCTGCTGGACTTGGTCAACAAGCTTGAACGGGAGAAGGCTGAGGGCAAGGCCGGGCGCCTGGCCGACACCCTTGCCCGCTTCGACCTGATCATCCTGGACGAGCTTGGCTACCTGCCGTTCTCTAGGTCCAGCGGGCAACTGCTCTTCCATCTGCTGTCAAAGCTTTACGAGCAGACGTCAGTGATGATTACCACCAACCTGAGCTTTGGCGAATGGTCACAGGTCTTCGGGGACGCCAAGATGACGACGGCGTTGCTGGACCGCGTCACCCATCACTGCGAGATCATCGAGACAGGAAACGAGAGCTGGAGACTGAGGCAAAGGACATCCGTCCAGTAACGCTGATGCGGTCATCGCACAGCCCTCTGGCCGGATGCTTACAGACACGCCCGGAGGGGGTCAGAATTGGACGCCGATGGTGGGTCATTATTCGATGCTGTTTGACATAGAATTGAATAACGGCAGCTTTCTGTTTCTGCAGGAAGCTTTTTTTGTGCCCAAAATTTTCAGGTCCCTGGAGAAAAACAACCTCCATATTTCGATTCTGAGCCTTGTCTACATAAAATCTGGATGATTGACCTACCTAGCGGCACAATCACTCGTCCTGGGCCATTTCCATGCGAATTTCTACGGGGTGTTTTTCTGGAAATTACTGAAGCATGTCAGAATTCGTCACTTTTGGTTCAGAAATACAGATATTTAATCCTAACACATCAACATGTAAGGAGAAATATCATGGGCGAAACCAAAGCTGAAGAAACGACCAAGAAAAAGAAGATTGAAAGCAAGTTTAATGCAGCAAAACTTCGTGAAGCAATTAAAGAGGGAAATAATGCTACTCAAATCATGAAGGCTCTGGACATTAAGCACAAACAGACTCTGAAGCAGTATGTTTTGAAGCTGATGAGCTCAGACAAGCAGTTTTACGAAATTCCTGGTCTTTACATGAACAGTTCTTCTAAGGCGAAGGTTACAAAGTATGGAACAATCAAGCTGATTCTTAAGAATTACGATTTGGGTGATTTTGAATTCAAGGAAGATGATGAATTCTCTGTTTATTCTGAAGACAATCGAATCATTCTTGAAAAGCTATAATTTCTCATCTTTTAACATGCCATGGTAATACATGGCATTTTTCTTTTCCTTTATTGAGCAAGTTATGGTCATGTTATTTTCAACAAAACTATAAAGATATAAAATTTTAAATGTAAGATTTTTAATAAAAACTTACATTCACAATAATATAAGCTCAATCTTCAAGGATATTAAGCGGATAAGAAGTCCCAGGAATATGCTTGGTGATTGAGCTTTGTTTTGAATGTCAGATTTCGTTTGGTTTCCTTTTGAAAACAATAATTGGGAGATTAAAAATGAAAGTTGAAGCTATCACAGAACAGAGAGATATAAAACGTATCAAAAAGTTGTTACAAGACAATTCTCGTGATCGATTGCTGTTCATTTTAGGCATCAACACCGGATTACGGGCACAGGACATTCTCGCCTTGAAAATAGGCGACGTGCTTGAATGCAAGGTTGGATCAAGAATTTCAATCAAAGAGAAAAAAACAGGGAAAGACAACGTCATCATCATTAACTCTGAAATTTTTAGTGCACTTGAGGATTATCTGAATGATATTCCGAAAATCCCCGAACACTATCTGTTCAAGAGTAGAAAAGGCAAGAATTCCCCATTAACAACATATGCCGTGATGAATTACATCAAAGATTGGTGCAGAAAACTCAACATTAAAACTCATGTTGGGGCGCATACATTAAGAAAGACCTTTTGCTATCAACAAAGGAAAATCCACGGAACAAGTTGGGAGGTGCTCGCAAAGAGACTCAACCATTCTTCACCTGCAATAACTCGACGTTACTTAGGAATAAAAGAAGAGGAAGTTGAAGAAATTCTGATGCATTCTATTTAAATCTGGGGCTGAATAAGCCCCATTCTTTTTATAACTCATACTGAAGGAGGAACCATGGGTGTTTATCAACGCGATGGTCGATGGATGGTGTATTGGTTTGATCAAGGTAAGCGGCGGGATAAATCTTTTGGAAGAGGAGAGGAGGCAAAGCTGCAAGCCGAAAAATTCGACAATGCTGCTAGGCAATGCGGAATTGAAGCTGGCATGGTACTTGGCAATGCGATTGTTGAACCAGAACCACTTAAACAAGAACTCGTCACTGAAAAGGCAAAGCCAGAAGGAATAACCTTTGGAAAACTAGCGAGGATGCACCTGGATCATTTGCTGGCATCAGGAAAAACGGAAAAGCACATCAAGAATGTTGCTGTTCTTTTGAAAAATTCGTTCTTCCCACTACTTGGCAGAGATACACCTGTCGATGACCTGACATACATAAACGACATTTTGCCATTCATCAAACACTTTCAAGCAGTAAGCCCAAAAACAGGCAAACCGCGGTCACAAGTCACCGTGAACAGGTACTGCGACTATCTCGATTCGATCTTTAACTTTGGTTGTCAGATTGGACTTGTACAGTCGAATCCAATGAAACTTCGACAGAGGATCCGTGAGCGACCACGGGAGATTCAACTTACCGTTGAAGATATGAGAAGAATCATGGTCTGTGCCGAACCACATGTTCGATGGGCGATGGAAGTTTGTTTCAACCTGGGAACCAGGCCAGGCACATCAGAACTCCTCACTCTGCAATGGTATCAAGTGGATTTCCAAAAATCGATGGTGAAAATCTATGCGAGCAAAACCAATAGTTACAGAATTGTACCTGTTAGACCAGCATTCCTTGAGAAATTGAAAATGATGAAAAGCGTCGCACAATCAAACTACATCATTGAATTTCGTGGAAAGCCGGTCACGACCATCAGAAAGTCATTCAAATTACAATAAGTGAATCTAAAGTTTCTGTGGGAGAGGATTTAAAGAACAGACCATCAAAAATCATAGAAATATCGTTAACATTTTTTATTTGATTAACTCGTTGCAACTTTTTTATTTCAGCTCCGAATCCTGTCATAGCCTGAGATTTACTAAAAATCGATTCTACACTAACACCAAAAGGTCTGGTAAGATTTTCGATTCTTGAACTATCAAAGCTCCACCCATTAGATAATTCGTCAAGTTTAAATACAAATTTATTATAGCAGATTAGCATTTCGAGAATATCATCTTGCCCTTCATATTCTTCTAAAAACAAAAGTTCTTTCATTTGATTTACTAATGACAGCCTGTCGTGAGGCTTAGGCGAAGCTGTAGTATAAGCATAAAACATATCAACAACGTCTTGATATTTATACTTTCCGATTCCCCTAGCCCTCTGATTGTCATTGTCCCTTATAATAGAGATGCCGTCAGGCAAATCTCTCTTATCGATATAGTCGCTATACAATATTTCAATTTGATGTCTAAAAGACATCGGAGTTTGCCCGGTATTAAGCGTCAGCATTCTATATAGTATTCCAGACTTTTTTAATCCAATATAAATTTCAAACCTCACAACATTATTATTAAATTTTTCTTCATATAACTCACCTTTACTCTTCGCTATACCTTGAGAATCTAAAAGTGTATAAGTTCTTTGTAAACCATCTAAAATCATGACTTCGCTTTTAGAAACAGCATCTTCAACAATTTTATTCAAAACATCTTCATACCCATTCACTTTGCCATTTTTTATAATAGATTCAATCATATCGTTAGATTGATTAAAATCTGTTGTTGTAGAAAGAATAATTGGGGGCATAACGCATCCTTCAAGGATATCGTTTTTTAATAATGCGTAAACTTTTCCATGAGTATCTACTCTGTCTCTTTGAAATGGATTTCTTTTTAAAATATCTTTTGCTATCGATACATAATCGCCAGCACGCATATCAAAACTTGCGTTAATTCCTTGAATTTTCTTATCGAAGAGCCACGAATTGATTTTAATATGCATTTACAACTCCGATAATAATTATAAGTTATTTTTGAAGAACATAAATGAAATATAAATTTTTTTAATTAAAGAATCCATACGTAACACACATGTCTGTCATAAAAAAATCACGGATTAGTTCTATTCGCAGAAAAGGTGCTATATATTGACGTGTTTGGATGATATCCTGCACCCTAATGGATGTCTACTGGCGCAAATTCTAGCAACATTATTACTATTCCTTGAATATTTGGCGGCTCTTTGGCTGCCTATTGGCAGGCCCGCCACTGTTTCACCAAATACAGCCAAAAAATGACATTCAATTTTGGCAAAAGACCTAATAATATCAATAAAATTATCTTGTTACTATGGCATGGCATTCAAGAGGTCGTCAGTTCGATCCTGATCAGCTCCACCACTTATAAACGCTTCAAATGATTCTTGAATGCCGCTAGAAAGCCGTCCGAAAGGGCGGCTTTCCTGTTTTCTGCCGCCAAAAACAAAATTTGGCGCCCCTGTGGCAGCCCACCTGCGAGCTGTTCCAATCCTCTGACGAAGAAAACTATTTCAACGTCTGCCGACTTTGGTCGCGCCGCCCGCCTGAACGCGTCGGACGCCGCCATGGAGCCGCCCATGAGTTCGTTCGAGCGGCCCATGTTCCTACCAAGCCGCAACGTTGCCGGCTTGCAACCCACCGCCCTGCTCAAACATCCTGAGCGCCAGCTTGAATCGGCCCGCGCGCTTGAGGGTGACGCCACGCCGAATCACACGCCGCCGGCATACTGTTTACCCACCCCCCACCGGTGCACAAAAATTCATATCCGTACCAGTTCCCAGCATACACCAATTTACATACGGTTTGGGCAATCAGCGTGCGGCTCCGAATTCGACAGTCCGGCCCGGGCCCGGCTGCCGCACCTCACCAGCCCGTTAACAAACATTCATGACCGTCACCGAATCTGCATCCGATGCATCCATCGACCATGCCTCCGAAGAGGAACGCATCCGGCATGAACGTTTCCTCCAGGCAGTCAAGCAACTCTTGACCACGGGAACACAGCAGGACACACCAGTCCGCCCCCTGAAATGCGCCAGCGGCACTTACGCAAAACTGTTGTCCCGAGAGGAACTGCAATTTCTCCTGCGCTGACCCCAGTTTCAACAGCATTTTTCCGGCTCTTCCGCTTAGAGCGTCCTGGCCGTCATCGGATGCCCACTGACGTCGTTGAAGGTTGATCCGAGCGCATCACCACAAGTGAACCGTCATCGCAAGCGCAGCGCGGCCTAGTCGGGCAACGCGCGAGATCCATCCTCGACGTACACTGGAATACGACCGGAAAAGACCGTGAAAAACTGGATTGCCGCGTCGAAGACTCCTCGCAATGACTGATTCCACATTGATTCATCCTGCTCGAACGCGTCCAGAGTTGACCTGTCGCGGCTTACAGGCTCATGGACGCTCAACATGGATGATCCATATTTCCAGCAACACCCCGTCGCAACCGAGAATCGCGGAGACAATATCTCCAAATTTTCAGCCGACGCTTCGAAAATGCACACACGTATCCGTGAGGGCTCTCGGAATTTGTGCATGAAATGGATCATTCCTTGAAGTCACTGCAAAAAATCTCAAACGAGCCCATGCGTCATTCCCCAGAGGGGTGGAATCTACTCTTTTCAAATCATTAAAAAAGTCGCCAGCCCCTTCTCCAAGGGCATGACGACTTTTTTCAATGACATCATTCCAAGATAATTCCGTCTCTCCACGGCCGGAACGTAGGGTGACCGGCCACCGAATGACGGATAAACCCACCGGGCGGAAATATTCTTTCCACCCGGCTTCCCTACAGCTACGACCGGTTATTTGCTCTTCTCTTCGCTCAGGTCCGTGACCTTCAAGTCCACGCCCAAGGTGTTCATCAACTGGGACATGGGCATGCACAGCCGGTAACGCGAAAAGGTGTGCGCCGTCATGCCGTTCAGGTAGACCTGCTGGGAACTGAACAGGCTCTTCTGCGCCGACACCAGATCCACCAGGGACCGCTGCCCCATGCGGAACTGGTCCGTGTAGCTCGTGACCACCTGCGCATTCTCGTCCGTCAGATTGCGCAGCACCGGGATGAGCTTGCCCGTCGCCTTGTAGAAGCTGTACGCCGTGCGCATGTCCTCCTCCACCTCTCGCTCAACCTTCAGGGCATCCTGTTCAACCCGAAGCTTGTCGTTCTTGGCTTTGCGCACCGCAGCCTCATCCGAACGACCGTTGTAGAGGTTGAAACTCAGCTCCAGCATGGCCGAAGCGTCGTGGTAGGTGGACTCATACCCGCCGGTGTTATCCGAACGACCGGCCGAAGCCTTGGCATAAAGTTTGGGCATGTACAGACCCTGGGCCGACTCGATCTCCTCTTCCTTCTGCTGTACGGCAAAACGGGCCGCCTTCAGGGCCCGGTTCCCGTCGCGAGCCAGTTCAAGGGCTATGGCCTCGCTCTGCGGAATGGTATGTAGCGGAGGGTCAGGCATGGTCAGGGCTCCGGGCTTGGAACCGAAGAACCTGGCATAACCGGCCTCGGCATCCTCCAGAGCCTGGTCCGCCTGGATGAGACGGGAACGGGCCTCCTCAAGGGCCGCCTCGGCCTGCGTCACGTCGGCCTGCGTCCCGCCACCGCCGCTGAGCCGGATGCGCGTCAGGTCGAGCAGCTTCTCGTGTTCCGCGATGTTGCTCCGGCACAGGTCCACCAGGGCCCGGGTGCGGAGCACGTCCATGAAGTACTGCGTTGCGCTCAGGCCCACGTCCTCGGCGGTGTTGTAGAGTTCCTCCTTCTTGGATTTGGAATGCAGCTTGTCGGCCGCCACCTTGGAGGACGTCAACCCACCGTCGAAAAGCAGCTGAGACAGGACAAGGCGCTGCTCATTGCTCAACCCTTCGCCCTGGCCGTCGGAATACATGGTCACGGTCGTGTCGTTGCGACGCACCCCGTATCCTCCCCGGGCGGTGAAATCGAGCTGCGGCAGAAGAGCTCCGTAGCTCTGCAGGTATGCCTCGTGGGACGCGGCATAGGCGTGCTTGCCACTCAGAAATTCAGGGTTGCTGTCCATGGCAGCCTGAATCTCGGAATTCAACGACACCCCACCGCGGGACACATCGTTCAGAAGCGACTCAACGCCCACAGCCCCCAGCGGTTTGATGCCCGGACCACGCTCCTCAATCACGACAGCCTGGCCAAAGGACAGGCTCGGCGCAAACAGAACGAAAAGCGAATAAGACATCCACATCAAAACATCCCTGCTCAATTTTCCGAACTTCATCTCCTTTCCTCCTTTATGCACCGAAATGGGGCGGAACCTCTTTGATCAACAGACTACATATCCTCTCTGACAGTCTCTTAAGGCGCATAGCCAACAGTCTGAATTCAGAGCATAATGTATATTTGAAATTCCTATCTACTTATTATTACCCGTACCCACCCCAAACAAATTGGCATCGCCATGCAAGGGAAACACACAGGACAACCCGCTGACCGCTCAACCCGGCGAACGGACACAAAAAGGCGTGTCCGGCCAAGCAGACCGGACACGCATTGCTTTCGCGTCGTTCGGGAAAAGCTCCGGCAGATGCCGGAGATTCGAATCGGTATTATGGATGGACAATGTCCTGCACAGCGATATCCGTATCAATCATCAGATTGACTAGGGTCGAGCCAGCATATCCTGTGTAATGGTCGTACTGATGTCCGTCGGCCCCGGCCTCCACGCCGACATGCGTCCAGCCCGTATCCGTGGTCGACACGGAGTCGTTCCCGTCACCGTGCACCCACAGGGTGTCGGTGCCGCCCGTGGTGTCCAGCACGTCCGAGATCTTGAGGGTCAGGGTGTTGGCGTCGTCGGCGTCGCCGGCGATGTCGATCTGCTCGATGCCGGTGATCCGCCCCGCGACGTTCATGGCCGTCAGGTCAAGGGCGCTGCCGGTGCCGTCGTGGCCTTCCAGGCGGAAGGTGTCGAACCCCGCTCCGCCGTCAATGGAATCCGTGAAGCCGCCGATCAGCGTGTCGTTTCCCCCGCCGCCGATCATGCTGTCGTCCCCGGCCAGACCGGAGAGCACGTTGTCCTCGCCGTTGCCGATGAGCGTGTCATTATAGGCCGAGCCCGTGAGGTTCTCGATGGAGATGAGCACGTCGCCATAGGCATGGTTGCCGCCGTAGAGGACCCCCTGGTTGGTCCCGTCGTCGATGGTGGACAGCGTGACCGTGACCGTGCCGCCGCCGGTCTGGGCCGTTTGGCTGTCTTGCAGGTTCAAGTCCACATAGACCTCGGCCTCGCTCAGGCTGTAGTCCGCGGTGTCGATGCCCTCGCCGCCGTCCAGGGTGTCCGGAGCGCCGAGGCCCATGAGCAGATCATCGCCCGCACCGCCTTCCAGCCGGTTGGACGCCGCGAGGTAAGCCCACGAGTCCGGCGTGGCGAACGCCTCGTCGCCCACGGAACCGCCGATGAGCGTGTCGTCGTGGGCCGAACCGATGACGCCGTCGATGTACCAGAGCTGATCCCCGACCTCCTC
>NZ_KE386805.1:45840-46859 GCF_000428825.1 Desulfomicrobium escambiense DSM 10707
ATGCTGTCGCCGCCGTAGATCGTGTCGTTGCCGCTGTCGCCGAACAGTTCGTCCGCGTGGCCGCCTCCGTCGATGAAGTCGTCGCCATCGCCGCCGTGGACGGTGTCGTTGCCGTTTCCGGCGGATATGGTGTCGTTGCCGCCGTAGCCGTTCAGGATGTTGATGGCGGTGCTGCCGAGGATGGAGTCGGCGTACGCCGAGCCGTTGACGTCCTCGATGCCGGTCAGGATGTCGCCCTCGGCGTGGTTGCCCGCGCCGCCGCCGATCTGGGCCGCGGTCCCGTCCTGCTTGGTCAGGTCCACGTTGACCCAGGCGGTGCTGGCGCTGTAGTCCGCCAGGTCGCGGGTACCCGAGCCGCCGTTCAGTCTGTCGGCCCCGGCCCCGCCCACCAGGGTGTCGTTGCCCGAGTTGCCGATGAGCGTGTCGTCGCCGTCCAGGCCGATGAGATGGTTGCCCGCGGCGTTGCCCGTAAGCACGTCGCCGTGGGAAGCGTCGTTGCTGCCGATGAGATGCTCGATGCCGATCAGCGTATCGCCCAGGGCGTCGTTGTCCGTCCCGCCGCCCGACTGGGCCGTCAGCCCGTCCTGGATGTTCAGGTCCACGGTCACCCAGCTCGCGCTGTCGCGGTAATCGGCGAAATCCAGGCCAAGGCCGCCGTCGATCAGGTCGGCCCCGGCCCCGCCGCGCAGGGTGTCGTTGCCATCCCCGCCAAGCAACGTGTCGTTGCCGCCAAGGCCGGAAAGAAGGTTGGCCGCCGCATCGCCTGTGATGCTGTCGGCGTGGGCCGAACCGATGACGTTCTCGACCCCGATGAGCACGTCGCCCTCGGCGTGGCCGCCGGATTGGGTGGCGCGGGTCAGGTCGATGTCCACGGCCGCGGTGCTTGCGCCGTAATCCACGGTGTCGCCGCCTTCCTCAGTGAACAGCCAGGGAGTGTGCGCTGCGTACGCGTGCTCGCCGCCGTCCAGGGTGTCGGCGCCAGAACCGCCGCGCATGGTGTCGTTGCCGTCCAGACCGTG